>CAZWNO010000011.1:0-10932 GCA_964635845.1 uncultured Chromatiales bacterium | reverse complement strand
ACGTTCGAATACAGCGATGATCTCCTGCACTTCATCGCGGCGCTGCAAATGCAGTTCTTCCCCGAGTATGATCTGCGACCATACGCATATGCAGGGTTCGGTTAT
Source organism: uncultured Chromatiales bacterium (assembly GCA_964635845.1). GTDB lineage: Bacteria > Bacteroidota > Ignavibacteria > SZUA-365 > SZUA-365 > SZUA-365. Next base: position 10,827 of record CAZWNO010000011.1, on the reverse strand, counting down.
CTTGCATTCAGTCCCGAGATCACGCCGACGGGTTTTTCGAAAAACAGCACAGGAGACGAAACCGGTTCAATCACTCTACCGCTCGGCGTCGGTCTTGCATGGACAATCTCCGAGCGCCTGGATTTCTCTGCCGAGTTCATGAAGACCCTTACTTTCTCCGATGAGATGGACAACTGGGTTTCCGAGGTCAACGATAACTACAACATGGTGAGCTTCGGTCTCACATTCTATCTTGCGGAGCGGAGTGAACCCGTGCAGCCGGAAGCCCCGATCCCGGTCGCCCCGAAAGACAGCGACAACGATGGCCTGCTCGATGAAGACGAGGTCAAGATATACAACACGGATCCCACGAATCCCGATACTGACGGCGACGGCCTGCGAGACGGTGAAGAGGTCGACCGCTATAAGACGGATCCGACGCTCCGTGACACGGACTATGACCGGCTCCTCGACGGTGAGGAAGTGAACACCCATCGCACGGATCCGAAGGTGAAGGACACGGATCAGGACGGCTGTTCCGACGGCGACGAAGTACTCGATATGAACACGAACCCTCTCGAGAAGGATACGGACGGTGATGCCCTCACTGACTGTGACGAGAAGAACGTCTACCGCACCAATCCGCTGGTGAAAGACACCGACGGCGACAGCGCCGATGATGGGAAGGAAGTGCGGGATGGAACCGATCCGCTCGTGGCGGATGTGCTCCGGATCGAGGAGAGCGGTGAAATCGTGCTCGAAGGAATCAATTTCGAAACGAACTCCGCGCAGATTACGCCCGACTCCGAGCCGATTCTCCGCAAGGCAGTCAACACCTTGCGTACGAATCCGAATCTGCGTGTTGAGATCCAGGGTCATACGGATGATGTCGGCAAGAACACCGCCAATCAGAAGCTGAGCGAACGCCGTGCCAATTCGGTGCGTGATTATCTGATTCAGAACGGCATCGACGGGAGCCGTATGACGACGCGCGGATATGGTGAAGATGTGCCGTTGGTGCCCAATGATTCGCCCGAGAACAGGCTGCGCAACCGCCGCATCCAATTCCATATCCTCCAGTAGTGTTCACTCGGGGTGGCCGTTTCACCGCGGCCACCCCCTGACGATTCAGGCAGGCGTATGGGCGTCCTCCATGATGAGGGCAGCCAGAGGAGATGACACGAAGGATGACAGGCACCCTATTTCGCGATTTTTGTTGCGGAACGGATCAAATCCTGTTGGTGTGCTCAGGAACTCGCAACGTCCATACGCCGTTATTATACGTCCTCTGATACAAGACTTGACACGATCAGTGTGTGCCGATCTGCCGTTCAAGGCGAACAGGCACAGTCCTCATGTGTAACGTGATTTTTATCCCACCTGTCCCACTGCTGCCGTAGCGACGCATCCCCCGCATCCTACGATGACAATCACGGCAGCATCTCTGTTTTCGCCTTTCCTGATGAGCGGTAATGAGTTGGTGAAATCTTTGGTTACCTGAACGGATACACTTTCGTAACGTAATCGGATACCACCATGACGAAACATCTCATTTTCCTGATCGAGGATGACGACTCCATCCGCCGGCTTCTACACCAGAAGCTGGAAAAGAGTTGGGGACACACCGTGCACATGTTCTCGAGCACGGAGGCTGCCCTTGCCGCAATTGATGAGTCCCCTGCCTTCGCAATTGTTGATATGGCCAGACCGGCCATTAACCCGTCCGGGATGTTCAAGGAATTGAGACAGCGCAATCTCGATCTTCCCGTGGTTGCGCTTCTCGACGAAAATGATCCTTCCACTATCTCTCATGCAATCAAACTCGGGGCCGTTGACTATCTGGCACTCCCGATCGACCTGTCACGCGCGGAAAGCGTTTTTCGTCAGACGATAAGAAGTATCGAGCTGCACGCAGAAGTGGTGCGTCTCCGTGAAGAAATGGCCGGAGCGATCGAAGTCCAGAATATTATTGCCGAGTCCAGGGAAATGCAGCTCGTGCTGCGTCTGATCGAGAAAGTGGAAAGCCGTGAGATCCCCGTGCTGCTGACGGGTGAGCCCGGAAGCGGAAAGGAGTTGGTCGCGCAAACCATTCATGCTCGAGGTAAAAGGAGAATAAGACCTTTTATTATTTTCAGTCAGTCGACGGTTCCGGCAGATCTGCTGGCGGGCGAGCTTTTCGGATTCGAGAAGGGAGCATTCCCCGGAGCCGTGCAGCGCAAGGCCGGTGTCTTCGAACAGGCCGATGGCGGAACAGTGTATCTCGACGAGGTCGGCGAATTCGACGCCGATGTTCAGGCGAGACTTCTGCATCTGATCGAATTCAAGCAGGTAAAGGCTGTCGGGGCGAATCACTACACGAAAGTGGATGTACGGGTCATCGCCGGATCGAGCCGCAACCTGAAGGAAATCGTTCGGAAGAAACAGTTCAGAAGCGATCTGTATTATCATCTCGCATCGTTCCCCATCCACATCCCACCGCTCCGTGAACGCGCGACGGACATCATCATGCTGGCCGAGCAGTTCCTCATGCAGCACGCATCGCATCAGGGATTTACCGTGAAGGGCTTTTCACGGGAAGCCCTGGAGGCTATTTACCACTACCCGTGGCCCGGAAACGTGAGAGAACTGGACAGCGCCATCCGTCGCGCGGTGACGCTCTCCCAGGGCGATATTATCGGACTCCAGCATCTTCCCATCCTCGTGCATCCGTTCAAGGATGCCTCGATGGAGCTGGAAACGGAAGGGAAACTCTTCCATGACAACAAGATCGTGCCGCTGGACAAAATCAAGGAGCAGGCGGTGCGCCGCGCCATTGAAATCGCCAGAGGCAACCTCGCGCAGACTGCGCGCCAGCTCGACATCAGCCGCTCCACGCTGTACAAGCTGATTGAGAAGTACAAAATCGCGCTCTGATTTCCAGTCATCGCAACCCATCCGCTGCGCGAAGTCCGGGAAATTTCCTAACTTCGCGCAGCAGCTTTTTATACGGATGCACTTTCAGATCATCCTTCCATATCATCACACTGACCAGCAGCTCCGGCATGCCGTCCGTGCACAGTTGGGCAGCGACCTCCCCTTCCGCATTCTCAAGCGGAGCATCGACGCCAGGCAGCATGGCAACATTCGCGTGCAGTACTCGCTGACAACGGATCTGAGCGACCCGGTGGACGAGATGCGCCATGGAATCGAGGATCAATGCCGAAGGATGTCGAAACGTACGCCCGAAAGACTTCGGCCGGTGGTGGTCGGCACGGGTCCGGGCGGGATCTTCTGCGCACTCTGGCTGCGGCTGCACGGCGTCAGGCCCTTACTGCTCGAACAAGGTCCTCCAATGCGCCGGCGGGTCCGCGACATGGCCCGCTTCATGAAGACAGGGGATCTGCAGCCGTATTCCAATATCTGCTTCGGCGCGGGAGGCGCCGGCACGTACAGCGACGGAAAGCTGATCACACGCATCCGTTCCCCGTATATCGGTTTTATCATGGACACCTTCGTGCGCTATGGAGCGCCGGAGAATATTCGCTTCCTCTACAATCCGCACCTCGGTTCGAACAGGATTCGTCAGTGCATCACACGCCTGCTGGACGACATGGAAGCAATGGACATCGATGTCCGCTACAACACGCGATTCACGTCGTTCGAGAGCGATGACAGGGGATGCATTTCACATGTGCTGACGCAGGACGGTACCCGCAGCGAAACCTCTGCTCTGTTCCTCGCCACGGGACACTCGGCAAGGGATGTGTACGCGCTGCTGCGATCAAGACAGATCCCCATGTCGCTGAAAGAGTTCGCGCTCGGTGTGCGAGTGGAACATCCAACGGCTGCAATCAACAGGATGCAGTACGGACCGAAGTATGAGATGAAGTACGAGGGAATTGAGACGGCCCAATACCGCCTGGCGAAGACCTGGAAGGACGAAAATCGAGCCGTCTATTCATTCTGCATGTGTCCTGGCGGATATGTGCTCAACGCCAGCTCCGACAGAAGCGGTGTCGTCACGAACGGGATGAGCAACTATCTCAAGAGCGGCCGTTTTTCGAATGCAGCGATCGTCGTGAATGTCTCGGAGGGTGATCTCGCGCAGGCGGCCTATACGGGAGTCGATGCCGCGCTGCAGCTGCAGATGGAACTCGAGGCGCGCTTTCGCGCGGCAGTCAATCCCGCTGGATCCGCCCACGTCATGCCCGGTCAGCGATTGCAGGATTTCCTCGGATCACATGCGAGCCGTACGCTTCTCCCATCATCGTGCCTCAATCCAGCCGCACCTGCCGCCATGCATGAACTCTTTCCCGCCTTCGTCTACGAAGGACTCCGAAGGGGTTTCTCGTCCTTCGATCACAATATGCGCGGCTTTTCGAGCCATGAGCGCGCGCAGGTGTTCGGCATCGAGAGCCGGACGTCATCACCATATCGTATCGAACGTCTCGAGGGAACGCTCGTTTCACCCGTCCTGCCGAACCTCTACCCGATCGGCGAAGGTGCCGGTTATGCCGGCGGCATCACGTCGGCAGCGGTCGACGGAATACGCGCCGCCCAGGCCTGGCTGTGGACGATGATCGAACCAGCTCCGGTCTTTTCGGCGATGCAAGGCACACGAGTATGAACTTTCATCAACAGTAATTCTCATCCTGTCGGAAGCCAGCCATGTCATTGAATGAAATCACGACCCTCGTTTTCAGCGTGCTCACGCTCATCTTCGCGATCTACGGCTTCGCGCTCTTCGCGCGCATGGCCGGTCGAGTTATCCGTGCACTGGATATCTACATCGCCAGGAACGAAAAACGGGAATAAGGAAATCACGGGTGATTTCTCAATCGATCACGACGAGCTTGCGCGTCATGCGCGTGCCGTTCGTGTGAAGTGAATAAAAATAGATTCCAGGCCTGAGCGCGCGGATATCGAGGGAGATCCGGTGCTGTCCGATTCCGAAGGCAGTGTCCGTCAGCGTGCGCAGCTCGCGTCCCAACGTATCGTAAAGCACCACGCGTGCCTGCACGGCTGCAGGTAGTGTGAATCTGATGGAAACGGAAGAATGCATTCCACGCACCGCGGGATGCGGATACGCGTCCATCAGCCGCAATGTGACTGGTGCTTCGAGCTCGCCGCGATCTCCGGCGACAGTGGGAGTGAATCGGTAGATACTCCCATCGAAACTGCAGAGATACAATTCGCCTCTTTCATCGACGCCGAACGAAGCGATGTTCTTTCCGGAATTCAGAATGAGTTCATTCGTGAAGTCGGCGGGACCGTTATAGGTCAATCCCCATATGCGTCCGGTGACGAAATCCGCGTAAATGTATTTTCCATTCAGTTCGGGCACGGTGGGACCGCGGTACACATGGCCGCCGGTGATGGACGCACCCTGGTCGCGGCCATACTCGACGATCGGCTTCGTCAGTCCCGTCTGATCACAACCGGATTGCGGGTTGTAGCAGGCGAATCCTTCCATGATGCGCCAACCGTAGTTTCTTCCCTTCTCGATGATATCCACTTCCTCATAGCGGTTCTGTCCGACATCGCCCGCCCAAAGACGTCCCGTGGCGGGATCGAAGCTGAAGCGCCAGGGATTGCGCAGGCCCCAGGCGTAAACCTCTTCCGCTCCGCCGCTGCTGTTGTTCGCGAACGGATTGTCGGCGGGAATGCCATAGGCTTTTCCGCCCTGGGGATGATCGACATCTATGCGGAGCAGCTTGCCAAGAAGGGATGCACGGTTCTGGGCATTGTTCTGCGGATCGCCGCCCGATCCCCCATCGCCCGTACCGATGTACAGGAATCCGTCAGGACCAAATGCGAGCTGACCGCCGTTGTGATTGCTGTAAGGCTGTGCGAACGTGAGGATTATCTGCTCGCTCGCTGGATCGGCCTTCGATGGATCAGCGCCGGAGACGCTGTAGCGCGCGATGACCGTGCGGCGAGGATTGGAAGCGGTGTAGTTCACATAGAACCAGCCATTGGACTCGTACGATGGATGAAAGGCCAGGCCGAGCAGTCCCTCTTCGTTTCCTTCATCATTGACGCGGTCGCGGATGTCGAGAAAGACTTCGGCGGTTTCGACGCTGGGATTATCTGGAAAGACGAGGACGCGCCCCTCCTGCTCGACCACGAACAGGCGTCCGCTTCCGTCGCCCGCATGCTGGAGATCCACCGGGCGGTTGAAGGAGAGCTTCGGAAAGGCGTTCTCTATGGGAAATTGGGCATGCAAGGCCACACTGGTGAGCAAGGGGAACAGAATCAGCAAAAAGATGCGGGCAGGCATGAGAGGTCCTCCGGAAGTGCATGGCAGGGGTATCTGCACAACACCGACTGGACTGCCTGCGTTTCATGGGAAACGGCAGCGTCTCGGATACCGGCAATAAAAAACCGTCCCGCGGGGAACGGGACGGTTACCAAGCGTTTGTTCTAAACCCGGTAGGGAGGGCCGGGATTAGAGCTATTGGCAGAAACAATCTACGACATTCACGGAGAAAAGTAAAGCAACATTTTCAGACGCCGAGCGCCTCCTGAGGCGATGGCCGCAGCTCATCGAGCACGTCGAATGCATAGCGAAGATGCAGAATGACTTCGCCCTCGCTCAGGCCTTCTCCTCGAATACCACCGCAATGGCCACGATTGTCCGCACCGCCTTTTCCATGTCCTGCACGCTCAGCCATTCGCGCTTGCTGTGGAAGCTGTGCTCGCCGGCGAAGATGTTCGGGCAGGGGAGTCCCATGTACGAGAGCCGCGCGCCGTCGGTGCCTCCGCGAATGCTGCCGATCTCGGGCGTCAGTCCAACACGCTGCATCGCCTCCTTCGCGACGTCAAGCACCAATGGATGTTCGTCGAGCACATAGCGCATATTCCGGTACGATTCCTCGACCGTCACCGTACCCTTGCCCTTCGGAAACTCGGCGAGCATATCATCGACAAGACGGCGAATGAAAGCCTCCTGCTCACGCAATTCCTCGGTGGTGAAAGCGCGGAGAAGGAATTTGACCGTGGTTTTCTCCACACCGCCCGTGATTCCGTGCGGGTGGACGTAGCCTTCCTTCTTCTCCGTGGTCTCAGGAGAAAGGGAGCCCTTCGGCAGTTTTTCGATGAAACGGGCTGCCATTTTGACGCTGTTGAGCAGCTTGTCTTTCGCGAAGCCCGGGTGGATACTGACGCCTTCGAATATCACGCTCAGCGAATCGGCGCAGAAGGTCTCGTTTTCTATCGAACCGAGCTGCTCGCCATCCACGGTGTATGCATACCTGGCCCCGAACTTCGCGACATCGAAGAACTTGGTGCCCTGTCCCACTTCCTCATCGGGCGTGATGCAGATGCGTATCGTACCGTGCTTGATTTCCGGATGCGTGAGGAGGAAATGCGCGGCATCGAAAATCTCCGCGATGCCCGACTTGTTGTCGGCGCCGAGCAGCGTTGTGCCATCCGCGGTGATGATGGTTTCTCCCGTCTTCCCGGCGAGTTCGGGATTGTCGGCCACGGTGATCACGATGCTGCTGTCGGCGGGGAGGACGATATCCTTGCCGTCGTAATTCTCGTGCAATACGGGCTTCACGTTCTCGCCCGTCACGTCGGGCGAGGTGTCCATGTGCGCGATGAATCCGATGACAGGCACGTCCGCCTTGTCGGAGGTCGACGGTATTGTCGCCGTCACGTAGCCATGCTCATCCATCGCCGCATCCGGCAGACCCATCTCCAGCAATTCCTTCACAAGGTCGGCGCCGAGGATTTTCTGTTTTTCCGTGCTCGGAAAAGTCTCGGAATTTTCATCGGATTGCGTGTCGTATTTCACATACTTGAGAAAGCGGGGAACGCAGGTGAACTGGTAGTCGGAAGGAATCATGGAGGTACCTCGGTTGATCAGGGTTGTCCGATAAAATAGAGATTTTCCCCGCGTTCCCGAAACGGGGATCGCGGGAGGGCGGGTCCCGGCGGTTCATATTATCGGATACAGAGGACTTTTATTCGTATCGCAAGGCCTCGATCGGATCGAGGTTGGAAGCCTTCCAGGCGGGATAGACTCCGAAGACGATGCCGATGAGCGAAGTGACGGCGAGTCCGAGCAGTGCCCAGCCGATGGGCAGCACGGGAGGAATCTCGAGCATGAGCGCGAGGAGGTTGCCCCCTCCGAGCCCGAGGGCGATTCCCAATAGTCCGCCGATCTGACAGATGACCATCGCCTCGATGAGGAATTGGGTGAGGATCGTCCGCTTCGTGGCCCCGATGGCCTTGCGCACGCCGATCTCCCGCGTGCGTTCGGAAACGGAGACGAGCATGATGTTCATGATGCCGATCCCTGCAGCGAGCAGGGCGATCGCCGAGATGGCACCCGTGCCCGCACGGATGAGAAAGGTGAGATTGTTGACCTCGGAGATCAGTGATTCGTTGGACACGATCTCGAAATCGTTTTCGGCGCCCGGCGGTACGCGACGCACGGTGCGCAACAGTCCGATGATCTCATCGGTCATGGCATCATAGGTGGGCTGATCCGCAGCTTTCGCCTGGATATTCACCCAGCGCGCTTTTCCGAAGGTCTTGGTGAACGTAGTGAGGGGGAGGAGGACGAAATTATCCGCATTGCCGCCGAACATCCCGCCCTTCGGCTCGACGAGACCGATGACACGCATGGGCATTCCGCTGATGCGAACCGATTTTCCGAGAGGATCCTCATTCGGGAACAGCAGTCGCGCGACCTCCGCGCCAAGCACGACGACATTGCGCGCGTAGAGAAGTTCCTGTTCGCTGTAGATGCGTCCGGATCCCATTTCCCTGTTCTGGGTATAGACGATCTCCGGTGTGCTTCCGACCACCTGCACGTTGGGATTGGTTTTGCGGTTTCTGTACTGTACAACAGCTCCGTGATCATTCGCCTCTACATTCACATGCTCGGCAAGGCGGCTGTTCTCCCGCACGTACATCCCGTGCTCGATGGTGATATCCTTGCGATTGCGGTATCGCATCCGCGATTCCGGTCCCGTGGAGATCGCAGGGAATTTCTGCACCAGCAGGGTGTTTGATCCGAGCACGTTGAAGCCCGACTCGATGGAGTCCTGCAGCACGCTGATGCCCGTCATGACGCCGATGAAGGAAAACACACCGATAACCACGCCGAGCAGTGTCAGAAAGGCGCGAAGTTTGTTCGCCTTCAACGCCGCCACCGCCATGGCGATGCTTTCTCGAATATCGATTGTTCGCATTGTGACTTCCCGGATGATCCAGATCATTATAATATAGCGATATGGCGGGAAGGGGGGAAGATGGAAAGATGGAAAAATGGAAAGATGGAGATGTGAAATAACGGGAGAACGGGAGATCGGTGATTACTATCCGTTGTGGGCGGTTGATGGATTGCGGGTGGTCCACAACAGTCCGCCGACGATGAGCAGGAAGCCGAGAATCTCGCGGAAGCCGAATGCCTCGCCGAGGAGGAGCACTGCGAGCGCGCTGGCGACAACGGGCTGCAGCGTGGTGTAGGTTGCAACGAGACTCGAGGATGAGCGTTTGATCGCCCAGGTGTTGAGCAGATAGTTGATCAGGGTCGGAAAGATCACCACGTAGATGATTCCTATCCATGTCAGTGCCGGAAGCGATGCGAAGGGAGTGCGGAAGAGTGCCGGTGCGGAGACCAGCAGAATGCCGGCGCCGCCGAAGGCGAAGGTCCACGCCGTGACCGTCAGCGGGGGAATGCGAAGCAGCACCGGGCGCGCGAACACGAGAAAGACCGCGTAACTCAGGCAGTTCACGAGTATCATGATATTTCCGATCACCGTGTCCTCTGCCAGCGAGAATCGCGTGATGCGCAGCATGATCAGTGCGCCTGCCACGGCGAGACCGATACCAAGGCCGCGGCGCCAGGTGACACGTTCCAATCCCATTGCCATTGCCACGGCAATGGTAAAGACAGGAATGGACGGCATCAGAATCGACGCATTGGATGCGGTCGTGTAATCGAGTCCGATGATGAACAGGAGCTGGTTGAGAAACACCCCGAAAAATCCCAGAGCGGCGAGTGAGAGGAAATCCCGACCTTTCGGTCGGACCGCGTCGAATCGCATCGCGAGCAGCATGAGAACGGGTCCCGCGAACAGCACGCGCATCGCTGCGACCGAGAGAGGCTGAACGTAGCCGAGAATGTATTTCCCGAAAACGTTGAATCCCCCGAATGTGACCTGCACGAAGAGCAGGGCGAGGTGAACGCGGATATGGACGGGACGCGGCGATTGCATCCTGTAATGTAGCAAAATGCGAGTACGAGCACGAAGACGTGTACGAGGACGAGCACGAGGACGAGGACGCTTGCCGCGCCGTAGTCCGGCGAAGCCGGACGAAGGCGGGAGCACGAGCACGAGCAAGGGCTGAGGGAATTTTGTATCTTTACATGATATTTATGTCGCCGCCTGAAACGCCGTGCACGAACTCTCCATCGCGGAAAATATTGCTGAAATTGCGATCGACCATCTTCGAGATGATGGAGGTTCCGTCGTGAGAGTGATCGAATTGGAGATCGGCACGCTATCGGGTATTGAAATCGACGCGCTGAAATTCGCCATGGAGGTGGTGATGCGGAATTCGCCGCTTCAGAATGCGGAGTTGCGGCTGAATCTCGTGCAGGGGCGCTCCAGATGCAATTCATGCGAGACGGAATTCGATATGGCGGAATTCTACACTCCGTGTCCTGCTTGTGGGAGCTTCGACAACACTCTCCTGCAGGGCGGGGAAATGCGTGTCAAATCACTTCTTGTCCAGGACTGACCCAAGGATTCGCGATGTGTGATACCTGCGGCTGTACCCAACCCGGGGATGCAGTGACAATACGGAAACCGGGACACGACTACGAGCACGAGCACGAGCACGAGCACGAGC
>CAZWNO010000010.1:13364-61974 GCA_964635845.1 uncultured Chromatiales bacterium | reverse complement strand
GTGGTCTTCGCCATGGGCGTGGCCACGGGCATCGTGATGGAATTCCAGTTCGGCACCAACTGGGCAACTTACTCGCGCTACGTCGGAGACGTGTTCGGTTCGCCGCTGGCCGCCGAGGGCATCTTCGCCTTCTTCCTCGAGTCCGGTTTCCTCGCTGTGCTCGTCTTCGGCTGGGACCGCGTCTCCCCGCGAATGCATTTCTTCTCCACGGTGATGGTCGCGCTGGGTTCGATGTTCTCGGCGGTGTGGATCGTCGTGGCCAACAGCTGGATGCAGACGCCAACGGGCTATCGCATCGTCGGTGAGGGACTGACAGCCCGCGCGGAGATCACGGATTTCTGGGCCATGGTGTTCAATCCCTCCAGCGTGGACCGCCTCACGCACACGCTGATCGGTGCCTTCATCCTCGGCGCGTTCTTCGTCATGAGCATCACGGCCTGGTACATCCTGCACGGACGGCACGTCCGTCTCGCGCGGCAGTCCTTCACCATCGCGCTGGTCTTCGGGACCATCGCCTCACTTGCCGCGCTGGTGAGCGGACACGGACAGGCCAACACCGTCTCGCGCACGCAGCCGGAGAAGCTCGCCACCTTCGAGGGACATTTCAAGACGGGACCGGGCGACATGTGGCTCTTCGGCATTCCCGACGAGCAGAGAGAAATCGTCGAATACGGCATCGCCATTCCGGGGGGACTCAGCTTCCTGCTGCACAGCGATTTCAACGCGCCGGTGAAAGGACTGGATCAGTACGCACCCGAGGATCGTCCTCCGATGCAGATTCCCTTCCAGGCCTATCACCTGATGATCGCGCTGGGGATGTTCTTCATCGCGATCACCCTCTTCGCTTCCTTCCTGCGCTGGCGCGGCACGCTGTTCGAGAAACGCTGGCTGCTGTGGATATTCGTGTTCGCGGTCCTCGGTCCCTATCTCGCGAACCAGGCGGGCTGGGTAGCCGCCGAGGTCGGACGGCAGCCCTGGATCGTCCACGGCCTCCTGCGCACCAGCGACGCGCTGTCGAAAGCCGTCACGGCCGAGGAGGTGCTGACTTCGATCATTCTCTTCGCGATCATCTATCTCTTCCTGCTCGCGGTGTGGCTGTATGTGATGAACGACAAGATCAAGCACGGACCGGAGGAACCGGCGCCGGTCGCGGAGACGCAGCACGGGCTGCTCGACACCATGGCCGCTCTGGCCGATCACGCGGGACCGTCGATGACCGACGCGCGCGAAGAAAAGGAGAATAAATGACATGGATCTGAATATCCTCTGGTTCGTCATCCTCGGCGTACTTCTCACCGGCTACGCCATCCTCGACGGCTTCGATCTCGGCGTGGGAATCATGCACCTGTTCATCAAGGACGATACCGAGCGCCGCCTCGCGATGAATTCCATCGGTCCCCTCTGGGACGGCAACGAGGTATGGCTGGTCACCTTCGGCGGCGCGATGTTCGCCGCTTTCCCGCACGTTTATGCCACTGCCTTCTCCGGCTTCTATCTCCCGTTCATGTTTCTGCTCTTCGCGCTGATCTTCCGCGCGGTGTCGATGGAATTCCGCAGCAAGCAGGAAATGCGCTGGTGGCGGCAGACCTGGGATGTCTCATTCACCGCAGCGTCCACGCTGGCGACCTTCCTCTTCGGCGTGGCTATCGGCAATGTGATGATCGGACTTCCGGTCGGAGCGGACATGGAATTTCAGGGAAGGATGCTCGATCTGCTCGGACCCTTCCCGCTGCTCGTCGGTGCGTTTGCCGTTGCGACCTTCGCGATGCACGGATCCATCTACCTCCACCTGAAAACCGAGGGCGAGCTGCAGCAGCGCATCCACGGCTGGATGTGGACGACCTTCGGCATCTTCCTCGTGCTCTACATCCTCGTCACGATGGCGACGCTGGTGATGCTGCCGAGCGCGGTGGCGAATTTCCGCGACATCCCCTGGGCCTGGGTCGTGGTCGTGCTCAACGTGCTGGCCATCGCCAACATCCCGCGCGCGATCTACCTCGGCAAGCCGGGCTACGCCTTCATCTCCTCGGTCGCGACCATCGCCGCGCTGACCTTCCTCTTCGGCTTCGCGCTGTTCCCGAACATGATCGTTTCCAGTCTCGATCCCGCCTGGAACCTGACCATCTACAACGCCGCTTCGTCGCAGAAAACCCTCGGCATCATGAGCTGGATCGCCCTCATCGGCATGCCCTTCGTGCTCTCGTACACCGTCGCCATTTACTGGATCTTCCGCGGCAAGACCCGCCTGGGCAAATTCAGCTACTGAGTGAAGAAAAAACCGCGAAATCGCCAAAGCGCGAAAAAGAGACGCGAATATGTTTATAACAAGAAATGCCTTGCTGGTTGGCAAGGCGTTTCTTGTTCAATGTAATTTTCGCGTTTCTTCATTCGCGTTTTTGCGTTTTCGTGGTTTGTTCTTACGCGATGGTGACGGAGGGATCGAGGTAGACGTCCTGGATGAGGTTGAGGAGCTGGACGCCCTCGGCCATCGGTCGCTGGAAGGCTTTGCGGCCGGAGATTAGTCCCGATCCGCCGGCGCGCTTGTTGATCACGGCCGTGGCCGCGGCTTCGGCGAAATCGCCCGCGCCCGTCGAGGCGCCACCGCTGTTGATCAGTCCCGCGCGTCCCATGTAGCAGTTGGCCACCTGGTAGCGCGTCAGGTCGATCGGATGGTCCGTCGTGAGCTGGCTGTACACGAGCTTGCTGGTCTTGCCGAACTTCACCGCGTTGTAGCCGCCGTTGTTTGTCGGCAGCTTCTGCTTGATGATGTCCGCCTGGATCGTCACGCCGAGGTGGTTCGCCTGTCCGGTGAGATCCGCGGAAGTGTGATAATCGGTATCGCCGACCTTGAAATCCTCGTTCCGCAGGTAGCACCAGAGAATGGTGACCAGGCCGAGGTCGTGTACGTATTCGAAGGCCTCGGAGATCTCCACGATCTGGCGCGTTGATTCCTCGGATCCGAAATAAATGGTCGCCCCCACTGCTGCGGCGCCCATCTCATATGCCTGGTCGACGCTGCCGAAGAGCACCTGATCGTATTTGTTCGGATAGGTGAGCAGTTCGTTGTGGTTGATCTTCACGATAAAAGGGATGTGATGCGCGTAACGGCGCGCGATGGAGCCGAGCACGCCGAGCGTGGACGCGACGGCATTGCAGCCGCCTTCGATGGCCAGCTTCACGATGTTTTCCGAATCGAAATAGACGGGATTCGGGGCGAAGGATGCGCCGGCGCTGTGCTCTATTCCCTGGTCGACGGGCAGGATGGACATGTAGCCCGTTCCCGCGAGGCGGCCGTTGTTGTGGATCCGCTGCATGTTGACCAGCACGCGCGGATTGCGGTCACTGTCTTTCCACACGCGGTCCACGAAATCCGGGCCCGGAAGGTGCAGCATGTCTTTCGGGATGCCCGTACACGTATGATTGAGCAGCATCTCTGCTTCGCTGCCCAGCAGTTCCTGAAGTTTGTCTGTCATGGCGGATCTGTGGCTTTTGTGAGAAAAACGTGATGAATATAAATGTACGACTTGCCGCAGATCGGCGCAAAATAGCGAACAGCGGCATTCCGTTTTTCAGTGTCGGCAATCCCGCGGAAGGACGAGCCGACTCCGGGACGATGCGCCTTCGGGACGGTGAAGGGAATTTCCCGTGTCCCGGATCGGTTTTCTCCTTATGTTCCGGGTGTATTGCAGCAACAACCAGACTTCACCATGTCCAAACGTATCATCCTGACAGGCGCCACCGGATTGATCGGACGGCGGCTCTTCAGAGCGCTCCGCGAACGCGGCGATCGGATCACCATTCTCACGCGCAATACTGACCGCACTGCGAAGATCTTCACCGACGCCGAGCGCATCCTGCTCTGGGCACCGGGCGTCGCGGGTGAATGGAAATCCGCGATCGACGGCGCCGATGCGGTCGTGCACCTCGCCGGGGAGTCCATAGGAGGAGAGCGTTGGACCGAGCAGTACAAAAAACGCATCCTCGACAGCCGGGTGTACGGCACGCGTGAGATCGTGACCGCGATCGAAGCGGCCGCGGTCAAGCCGGGCGTTCTCGTCTCCGCTTCCGCGGTCGGGTTCTACGGAGATACCGGCGAGGTAGCGGTAGACGAGCACTCTCCCGCGGGCGGCGATTTCCTCGCCGGCGTCTGTGTCGCTTGGGAACGCGAGGCCGCGCGCGCCGAGGAGACAGGCACACGCGTGGTGATGACACGCATGGGAGTCGTGCTGGCCGATGACGGCGGCGCGCTCGAGAAATTCATCACGCCGTTCCGGATGTTCGCAGGCGGACCCATCGGCAGCGGCGAACAGTGGTTCCCCTGGGTGCATATCGATGACGCCGTGGGAATCATACTCCACGCAATCGACCACCCGGAAGTGTCGGGAGCACTGAATGCCGTCAGTCCCGGACTCTTGCGCAACAGGGAATTCGCCGCCGCGCTCGGAGAAGCGCTCAAGCGTCCCGCCCGTTTTTCCGTCCCGGGCTTCGCCATCAAGCTCGCAATTGGCGGATTCGGCGCGTCCATCCTCGGCGGTCAGCGTGTGCTCCCCACGCGCACGCTTGCGAGCGGATACCGATTCAAGTACGAGACCATCGAGAAAGCCCTCTCCGACCTGGTCACCGTGTAAAGCAGAACCGCGAAACCGCAAAATCTCGAAGAAGAATCGCGAAAATAATTTCGTTACTCTTCGAATCCAATTCAGGGCGTGATTATAATATTTTCGCGTCTCTTTTTTGCGTGTTTCGCGCTTTCGTGGTTTTTCTACACGCCGAGGGAGGCGGATGCGCCCGCGAGGGCGTCGATGACAAACTGCACATGAACATCGAAGTCGACCCCGAGTCCGGCAGCGCCGGCGAGCATATCCTCGCGGCTGACGGCGCGGGCAAACGCCTTGTCTTTCATCTTTTTCTTCACCGAGCGCGCTTCGAGCCCCGCGATCCTGCGGTCGGGACGCACATAGGCGACGGCCATGATGAAACCGCAGAGTTCGTCGACGGCGAAGAGCGTCTTTTCCATCCGCGACTCGCGCGCGACGCCCGTGTACTCCGCATGCGACATGATCGCGCGGCGGATATGTGCGGGCCAACCGCGCTCCTCGAGTATCCGATTGCCGACGAAGGGATGCTCCTCGGCCGTGGGATATTTTTCGTAATCGAAATCGTGCAGCAGTCCCACGATCCCCCATTCCTCCTCTTCCTCTCCGAAGCTCCGCGCATACGCCCGCATCGCCGCTTCCACGGCATACGCGTGCCTGCGAAGACTGTCGGATTGAGTGAATTCGTGCAGTAATGCGAGTGCATCGGGACGGTTCATTTTCGAATCTCCTTCAAGGGATGGAAAGATGGAATAATGGAAAAATGGAAATACGACGCAATCTTTCCATTCTTCCATCTTTCCATTCTTCCACGCATCCGACCATTTTTCCATTTCACCCACAGGATCGGTATTTTGAATGGTTGGAGGGAATTCGGTGAAAATGAATCAAGTACCTGACTGACGGAGCACTTCCATGTCGAACGACGCAGACAACGAAAAATACTCGAAAGAAACGCAGATGATCTACGGGCGGTCGCACTCGATGAAGTGGGACTACGACCACCACGTGGTGCCGCCGATCTCTTCATCCGCGACCTACCGGCTGGATTCCGCGCAGCGTGGCGCACAGGGATTCATCGAATTCGCGCATACGACTGCGGAAACGAAAGCCAAGCAACCGATCCTCATCTACGACCGCCTGGGCGAACCGAACAAGGACATGCTCGAGGAGAATCTCGCCTTCGCCGAATCAGGCGAATGCGCCGTGACCTTCGCCTGCGGCATGTCCGCGATCTCCGCCATTTTCGGCGTCCTGACGGCGAGCGGCGACGAGATCATCGCGCACCGTACGATGTACGGCTGCACGTACTCCCTGCTCACGAACTGGTATCCGCGCTACAAGATCAATGTGCAGCTGCTGAACCTGCACGACCTCGACATGCTCGCCAGCGCAATCACACCGCGGACACGCGTCATCTACTTCGAATCGCCGATCAATCCCACGCTGACGCTGATCGATGTCGGAGGCATCGTGCATCTCGTGCGGCAGATCAATTCGACGCGCGACGAGGCCGACCATATCAAGGTGGTCGTCGACAACACCTTCGCGACACCGTATTGCCAGCGCCCGATAGAGCTCGGGGCGGATTTCGTCATCCACTCCCTGACCAAGGGCATCGGCGGATTCGGCACGGACATGGGCGGTGTGGTGATCGGTCCGGAGAAATACCGCGACCTGCTGCTTCTCTACCGCAAGGATTTCGGTGGTGTGCTTTCACCCAAGGCCGCGTGGCCCGTGCTGGTGTACGGACTTCCCACGCTGTCCCTGCGCATCCAGCGGCAGATCGCCTCGTCGATGGTTATCGCCGAGCACCTGGAGAAACATCCGAAAGTCCGCAGCGTGAGCTATCCGGGACTTCCGAGCTTCCCGCAGTACGAACTCGCGCAGAAGCAGATGCGGAATTACGACGGTGAATTCGCTCCCGGCGCACTGATGTATTTCACGCTGAAGAGCGGTTCCGCGCAGGAAAGCCGAGACAAGGGCGAAAAACTCATCAACTACTGCGCCGACAATTCCTATACGATCACACTGGCCGTGAGTCTCGGACACACGCGCACACTGATCGAGCATCCCGGCTCGATGACGCATTCGGCCATACCCGCCGAAGAGCAGGTTCAACGCGGGATGGATCCGGGCGGCATCCGCCTCTCGATCGGCATCGAACATCCGGACGACATCATCCGGGATCTCGACGCCGCACTGGCGCAGATATAAGGATATCGCACGCATGAACAGCGCCCCGCTCCCTCTCATCCGCAGCATGCTGCTCGCGCAATTCCCGCATGTGCGGCTTGCGCAGAGCACGCGCCAGGGCGAATCACCGGCGGCGCCCTTCGGCTTCAACCTCGGCTACAACCTCGGCGACGAGGACAGCCGCGTGACCGGAAACATCGCGCGCTTCGCCGCCGCGGTGAACCTCGATGCAGGCGACCTCGCCTTCATGCACCAGGTGCATGGCGAAACCATTCGCACCGTGTCCGAAGCGGGCGCGTACGAGGATACGGACGCGATGATCACGCAGCAGCCGGGCGTCGGACTCACGGTCCGCACCGCCGATTGCGCTCCGGTCATGCTGTACGCGCCGGGCGTCAACGCCGCTGCCGCCGTTCATGCCGGATGGCGCGGCACGGCGGAGCACATCACGCGGAAAACCGCGGAACGCCTCATATCCGAATTCGGAGCGGAACCGGAGGGCATCTACGCCTTCATCGGCGCGGCGGCGGGCGTCTGCTGCTACGAAGTAGGCGATGAGGTCGCGGCACTCTTCCCCGCGCCGTGGGTGCAGAATCCTGACGGCAGGAAGCCCCGGCTCGATCTGCAGGGGCTCAACAGCCGTCAGCTGCGCGATCTCGGCATCCCGGAAGAGAACATCGAGGTCTGCGCGCTGTGCAGCATTCATGAGCGGCATCTCCTGCATTCGCACCGTCGGGACGGCGCAAAAGCCGGACGCATGCTCACGACCATCGTCCTGTTGGAAGAAATGTGATGCTCGAACGACTCGAATTCGTCGATACCGGTGAACAGACCGGCGCATTCAACATGGATTTCGACGTGCGACGCGCGGAACTTGTCGACGCCGGACTCGCCGCGCCGATGCTCCGCGTCTACAACTGGAAGCCCTGGTGCATTTCCCTCGGAAGGCACCAGGACATTGCCGAAATAGATCAGGAACGTACCGCCGCCGCGGGGTATGAGATCGTGCGGCGTCCGACTGGCGGCCGTGCCATTCTCCACGCGGAGGAACTCACCTACAGCGTGATCATGCCCTCGGAGGATCGCGGCATCATGGAAGTGTACCGGCAGATCAGCGAGGCTCTGACGGCGGGACTCCAACTGCTCGTGCCCGAGATCGACATCGCGAAAGCACAACCCAATTTCCAGAAACTCTACCGTGAGGCCGGCAGCATTCCCTGTTTCTCGAGTTCCGCACGGTACGAAATCGAATTCGACGGAAAAAAACTCGTCGGCAGCGCGCAGCGGCGCATCGGCAACACCGTCCTGCAGCATGGTTCCATCCTGATCGGGGAGGCACATCTCGCACTGGCGGATTTTCTCGCCGTGGACGAGGAGGTGCGCGAGCAGCTGCGTCACGATATGCGCGAGCATACAGTGACCCTGCAGGAAATTCTCGGGAGGCCGTTACATAGAAATGAAGTCCGCGATGTACTTATTACCGGATTCTCGCACGCATGGGGTGTGGACGTTTCAATTTCACCCGAAAATGAGTACATTTACCCTTCTGATAGCGAAGGAAACGCATGAGTACCGAGATCCAGGCGAACACCAAGCGCGTCACGACACGGCGGCTGCAGGAAATGCGCGATGCAGGCGATCCGATCGTCTGCCTGACTGCTTATGAATTCCTGATGGCGCGGCTGCTCGACGACGCCGGCATTGATCTGATCCTGGTAGGCGATTCGGTAAGCAATGTGTTCCAGGGCAATCCCACCACGCTTCCCGTGACACTCGACGAGATGATCTATCACACGAAGGCTGTGAGCCGCGTCGTGCACCGTTCGATGGTCGTTACCGATCTTCCGTTCATGTCCTACCAGGTGACGACCGAGGAAGCCTTCCGCAGCGCTGGCCGCGTGATGAAAGAGACTCTCGCACACGGTGTAAAAATCGAGGGCGGACAGCGTGTGGCGAAGGTTGTGGAGAAGATCTCGGGCGAAGGCATCCCCATCATGGGCCATATCGGCCTGATGCCGCAGTCCATTCTGAAATACGGTGGCTACCGTCCCCGCGGCACTTCGGACAGCGAGGCGGACGCGATCATTCAGGACGCGATCACTCTCGAGGAGGCGGGTGCGTTCGCCATCGTTCTCGAAAAAATCCCCGCGACTCTTGGAAAACGCATCACCGAGGCGGTAACCATCCCGACAATCGGCATCGGTGCCGGCCCTTCCTGCAGTGGACAGATCCTCGTCACGCATGACATGCTCGGTCTGTTCGAGGATTTCCGGCCTCGGTTCGTACGGCGCTACGCCGCCCTCGCCGACGAGATGGACAGGGCGTTCCGACAGTATATTCTGGATGTGAAATCCGGAAATTTCCCAAATGAATCGGAGAGTTACTAAATGGATAGCGAGCAGATCAGTGCCCTCAAGCAAGCATTGCGGGACGAAGGGTACAACATATATGTCTACAGCTACCCCGGCGGCATGTGCTTCCCTCCGCATATGCACGACCACGATACGATTCATATCGTACTGAGCGGATCCATGAAAATCAGCATCGACGAGGTCGATTACATACTCTCGCCGGGCGAACGATTCGTTGTCCCCTCTCATCACCTGCATACCGCCGAAGTGCTGGGCGAGAGTCCGGTCGTGATCCTCGACGCAACCCCCCCGCGATCCTAGCAAGGCAGACAACTCCGTGTATCCGACGGAATTCAAACTCATCGAGAAACGTGACCTGCGCATCACGTGGAGTGACGGACATATCATGCATTATCCCCTGCAGCGCTTCCGCGACGATTGTCCCTGCGCCGGCTGTCAGGGCGAAAGCGACATCTTTGGTGCGATGAAGATGCCCATGCAGCTCCCGATCGTCATCCCAGGTAAATATGAGCTGAAATCGCTCACCCCTGTCGGCAATTACGCCATCGCTGCGGTTTGGGGCGATGGACACGACAGCGGCATCTATTCCTGGGATTACCTCCGGCAGATGGAAGCGCGGTTGGATGTCCCGGCTCCCGATCCTTCCTGAATGCTTCCGGCCGCTGACGCATGACGCGCATCGTTCTCACCACCACCAATCCCTCGCAGCATCAGAATTACCTGCACTGGCTCCGGCGCTTGAATCCGGAGACGGATGTCCTTTGCATTGAACCCGGGATGCCGGTCGCGGAAGTGCTCGACGGCGTGCAGGGATTGCTCCTTCCTGGCGGCGGCGATCCCGATCCACAACTGTACGGGAAACCGGAACTGCGTCCGCTCTGCCGCATCGATGCCGCGCGCGACCTGCTCGAATACACGGTCATCCGCGCCGCCATCGATCGCGCGCTGCCCATTCTCGGCATCTGCCGCGGACTGCAGGTGATGAACACAGCGCTCGGCGGCACGCTCATCGCCGACCTGCCTTCGGCGGGATTCGACGGACATCACTACATCGACGCCGACCGCGTGCACGACGTGGTGATCCTCCCCGATACCCTTCTGCAGCGCAGCACAGGGGAATCCGGCGGCTGGGTCAACAGCGCGCATCACCAGGGCGTGGACCTCATCGCGCCGCGTCTCGCCGTCGCCGCGCGTTCCCGCGACGGCGTCATCGAATCACTCGAATGGGCGCAGCCCGCGGAAATGCCGTTCCTGCTCCTCACGCACTGGCACCCCGAGCGCCTGCCCGACGGACACCCGCTCGGAGACAGCATCGGACGCGCGTTCCTGTCCGCAGCAGCCGGTTCGGAACAGTGACCGGCGCAGGAACAGTGTCCGGCGCAGGAACAGTGTCCGGCGCAGGACAGTGACCGGCGCTGGACAGTGACCGGCACGGCTGAAGCGGCGCGCCATCTTGCTCCCGGGTTTTTCGTATATTTATTGATACGGTGATATTCCCTGGGCTTCATCCCACCATATAGAATCATCTTTCACGACGAGAATATCGTTTTTCCCAAATTTCAATCCGGAGAATTTCATGGCCAAAGCGAAAGCCAAAGCAACCGCCGCCGGCAAGGGCAGCGCCCGCGGCAGGAAATACGTCTACTTCTTTGGCGGCAAGAAAGCCGAGGGCAAGGCCGAGATGAAGAACCTGCTCGGCGGCAAGGGCGCCAACCTCGCCGAGATGGTGAACATCGGCCTCCCCGTCCCCGCGGGCTTCACCATCACCACCGAGGTCTGCACCTACTACTACGACAACAGGCAGACCTATCCCGCCGCGCTGAAGAAGCAGGTGAGCGACTCGATCAGGAAGGTCGAGCGCGAGATGAAGGCGACGTTCGGCGATCCGAAGAATCCCCTGCTCCTTTCCGTGCGCTCGGGCGCGCGCGCGTCGATGCCGGGCATGATGGACACCATTCTCAACCTCGGCCTCAACGACAGCACGGTGAAGGGACTGATCGAGCGTTCGGGCAACGAACGCTTCGCCTACGACTCCTACCGCCGCTTCGTGCAGATGTACGGTGACGTGGTGCTGGATCTGAAGCCGAAAACGAAAACGGACATCGATCCTTTCGAGAAAATTCTCGAAGAGAAGAAACACGCCCGCGGCGTGCAGCTCGACATCGACCTGACGGCGGAGGACCTCAAGGAACTCGTCGCTGAATACAAGGCCGCCATCAAGCGCGAAACGGGACATTCGTTCCCCGACGATCCCGAGAAACAGCTCTGGGGCGCCATCGGCGCGGTGTTCAATTCCTGGATGAACGAACGCGCGATCGTGTACCGCAAGCTCAACGGCATCCCCGCCGACTGGGGAACGGCCGTGTCGGTGCAGTCGATGGTGTTCGGCAACATGGGCGAGGATTCCGGCACAGGCGTGGCGTTCACCCGCGACGCCGCTTCCGGAGAAAACATGTTCTACGGCGAATTCCTGATGAACGCGCAGGGCGAGGACGTCGTCGCCGGCACACGCACGCCGCTGCCCATCATCCAGCTCAAGGACAAGGATCCGAAATCGCACAAGCAGCTGCTCGACATCCGCAGGAAGCTCGAGAAGCATTACCGCGACATGATGGACATCGAATTCACGATTCAGAACGGACATCTCTACATGCTGCAGTGCCGCGTCGGCAAGCGCACCGCCTTCGCGGCGATCAAGACCGCGGTGGACATGGTAAAGGAGAAACTGATCACGCAGGAAGAAGCGATCATGCGCATCCAGCCGGATCAGCTCAACCAGCTTCTGCGTCCGATCTTCGATATGAAGGAGAAGCAGGAGGCGATCAAGGCCGGCAAGCTCCTGACGAAAGGGCTCAATGCCGGTCCTGGTGCGGCATCCGGCGTCGTGGCCTTCAACGCCGAGGACACCGTGCGCTTCGCGAAAGAAGGCAAACCCGTGATCCTCGTGCGCATCGAGACCTCGCCCGAGGACATCAAGGGCATGGACGCATCCGAGGGCATCCTCACCGCGCGCGGCGGCATGACCTCGCACGCCGCGCTCGTCGCCCGGCAGATGGGCAAGGTCTGCGTGGCCGGATGCGGCGCGCTGAACATCGACTACAAGACCGCCGAGATGCGCGTCAACGGACGTACCGAGGTCATCCGTGAAGGCGACTATATATCCATCGATGGTTCGACCGGTGAAGTGATGCTCGGCAATGTTCCGACCCGTCCCAGCGAGGTGCTGCAGGTGCTCGTCGACAAGACGCTCGCGCCGAAGGATGCGCCGGTGTACCAGATGTACGAGCAGATCATGAAATGGGCCGACGGCGTGCGGCAGATCAATATCCGCACGAATGCCGATCAGCCCGATCAGGCGGCCAATGCCGTCGCGTTCGGCGCAGAGGGTATCGGCCTCTGCCGCACCGAGCACATGTTCTTTGGCGAAGGCAAGATCGGTCCCATGCGCGAGATGATTCTCGCCGAGAATTCCGAAGGACGCCGCGCGGCGCTGGCCAAGCTCCTCCCCCTGCAGCGCAAGGATTTCGAAGGTATCTTCGCTGCCATGGGCAAGCGTCCCGTCACTGTCCGCACCATCGATCCGCCGCTGCATGAATTCCTTCCGCATGACGAGAAGGGACAGACGGAAATCGCCTCACAGCTCGGCATTACCCCCGCCACGGTGAAAGCACGCGTCGAAGCCCTGCATGAATTCAATCCGATGCTCGGGTTCCGCGGCTGCCGGCTCGGCATCATGTATCCCGAGATCACCGAGATGCAGGCGCGGGCCGTGTTCGAAGCCACGGTGAACCTGCGCAAGCAGGGCGTGAAGGCGATGCCGGAAATCATGATCCCGCTCGTCGGACACGTGAAGGAACTGAAGATGCAGGAGGAGATCGTCCGCCGCGTCGCCGCGGAAGTGATGAAGGAGAACAAGACGAAGTTCGACTATCTCGTCGGCACCATGATCGAGATCCCGCGCGGGGCGATCACCGCGGATGAGATCGCCGAGGTCGCGGAGTTCTTCTCCTTCGGTACCAACGACCTGACGCAGACCACGCTCGGTGTGAGCCGCGACGACGCGGGACGCTTCCTGCCTTCCTACGTCGAGCACGACATTTATCCGCGCGATCCGTTCGATGCCATTGACCGGATCGGCGTCGGTTTCCTGATGAAGCACGCCGTGACCGAAGGCCGCCGCACGCGTCCCGACATCAAGCTCGGCATCTGCGGCGAGCACGGCGGCGAACCATCGTCCGTCGAGTTCTGCCACGATATCGGCCTCAATTACGTGAGCTGCTCGCCCTTCCGCGTGCCCATCGCGCGCCTGGCCGCGGCCCGCGCCGCCCTGCAGAATCCCCGCAAGGCCGTGAAGAAGGCGAAGAAAAAATAAATCCCCGTCTGAGCCGCTGTGCACGTATGACGTGCCCGCGGCCGACCATTCCGCATGAACGAGCAGGGGGCACTCCGGAAACCGGGGTGCCCCGTTTTGTATGGCGATCTACGGGCTGTCGCTATGCATTTCCCGCCGACGTGCTTCCATTTCACGAGCACGATCTTCGTGGAATTGATTTCAATTCCACATGCCTCTGTACGATGCATGCGCAGTGAATTTGCGCAACGCAGGGTATTACTTCTTCGGCGGGGCGGCGTCGCGTACTGCGCGCGGATAATCGTTGGTCGCGATGAGCTTGGTCACGTCGAAGCCTTTCGCGGTGAGGCGCGCCTTGAGATCCTCGAGCGGCACGGCGTCCCAACGCGGCTGCCGCGCCATGATCCAGAGATACTCGCGGCTGGGCGCGCCTATGGCCACCCACTGATAATCCTCGTCCAGCTCGAGGATCCAGTAGTCACCTTTGAAAGGCCAGAAGAACGAGACTTTCAGCTTGCTGTTGTTGCTGCCTTCGACAACCCAGGCCTTGCCTGTGACGCTGCTGGCTTCCCCTTTTGCGCTGTCTTCGCGGCAGCGGTTGATGACGCGGACGGTTTCCGCGTCGATGATTTCATATTCAGCGGTCGAATTCCAGCAGCCCTCCTGGAAGGATGTCGGCAGCCGCATGATTTCGTACCACTTGCCCGTATAGCGGTTGAGGTCGACCGAGTCTACCGTGTCGAGCGGTGCGTAGTCGCCCCCGCAGGAGGGGATGAGGATGGCGAGGAGGAGGATGAGACGTTTCATGACGATGGTGAAAAGGTGAAGGGGTAAAGGGGTAAAGCGGTAAAGAGGTGAAAAAGTGAAATGGTGAAACGGTAGGAATTCAAGTAGCAATGTAGCGAGAGCGCAGGGGAGATGAAAGGGGCAGTTTTCCGTCTCCTTGTCACAAACACGGGTTGCTTGCGTGTCTTTTGCTGGTGCCGGCACAATGGAACGGACGCGTTCCGAGGAACTCCATCACAGCAACCGACAGAAGGTGCGCCCATGAAAGTCTTGAAAAGCACGCTTTTCATCGCGGCATCGTTTTGCCTGATCGCCGGGATGTCCTCCGCGCAGGAGGCGATGCCATTTGACGCCGGTTCAAGGATCTGGTCGACGACCCCGCCGCCGGTCACGACCGTCGACCAGGCGGATCGGAATACCGGATCCGACACTCCGTTTCTCGGTCCCGCAGGCGGGCCCGCGCTCGCATGGCACAATTTCCGGCAGCATCGTTCGGCGAACGATATCGCACCCGGACTCGTGCTGACCTGGGATCTCCCTCTCGCATCCATCAACGAGGATGTACGTCTGAGCATGCGTCCGGGACTCAGCTACCTCCACCCTGCTGTCCTGATCGACGCGGTCCTGCGAATGCAATATCGCGAGCGAGTGGCGGTGATTGCCGGCGTGAGCATCGATCCGACTGGAGATCGGGAATTCCGCTTCGAGGAATCCACGCCCGAGTGGCGATGGATGAACGAGCACGACAGCTTCGGCAAACGCAGCTTCGCCCTGCTCGGCCTGCAGATCCCCACGAGCTTCGCGTACTACGAATTCCTCTATCGCATCCAGCTCGAGAAGGGGTCGCACGCATATTACACGGATGTCGCGCGCAGTTTCAGCATACCTTCGGGCTACCGCCGCTACTTCATCCTTTCAGTGGGCATGGGCGTGTGGCTGTAAGTAAAAAGCCCGTACGTAAAAAATCATCGTACGGGCTTTCGAAAAATGATGTGTCCCAGCAAGCTTACAGCCTACAGCCTACAGCTTACAGCCTACAGCTTACAGCCTACAGCTTGCAGCCTACAGCAATCCCTTGTCGTGCCGGGCCTGCAGCTTCGCGAGCATGTCCCGCGTCATGCTGTCGAGATCGAACGACGGCTTCCAGCCCCAGTCCTCGCGGGCGGCGGTGTCGTCGACGCCGTCGGGCCAGGAATCCGCGATCGCCTGACGGAAATCGGGCGCGTAATCGACGGTGAAATCGGGCATGACTTTCTTGATGGAATCCGCGAGGTCCTTCACCGTGAAGCTCATCGAACCCACGTTGTAATCGTTGTGGCGCTTGAGCGTTTCGAAGGGAGCCGCCATCAGGTCCATCGTGGCCTTGAGACAGTCGGGCATGTACATCATCGGCAGACGGGTATCCTCGCGCACGAAGCAGGTGTAATGCCTGTTCTTCACCGCTTCGTAATAGATCGCCACGGCGTAATCCGTGGTGCCGCCGCCCGGGAGCGTCTCGGAGGAGATGATGCCCGGATAGCGGAGGCCGCGGCTGTCGAGGCCGAATTTCCTCACGTAATAATCGGCGAGAATTTCGCCGGCGACTTTCGTCACGCCATACATCGTGGTGGGATGCAGCGCGGTATCCTGCGGCGCGATGGACGGCGTGCCGGGTCCCCACACGGCGATGGAGCTGGGCATGACGATGCGCGCCATCTCGTACTTCACGCCGAGGTTGAGGATGTTGAGCGTGCCGTTCATGTTGACGTCCCATGCCATCGTGGGATTCTTCTCGCCGACGGCGGAGAGGATCGCGGCCATGTGCACGATGGTGTCGATGTCGTATTTCCTGATCATCTCCTCGACGGTGTCGATCGCGTTCACGTCGATGAAATGGAAGGGACCCGATTCCTTCAGCTCCTTGCTGGGCTCGGTCTTGCGTCCGGTGGCGATGACGTTCTCGGCGCCGTATTTCGCGCGCAGGGCCATGGTGAGCTCGGATCCGATTTGACCGACCGCACCAGTGACGAGAATCTTCTTGATCTCTTTCATGTACTCTTTTCCTGGATGATGACTCGAATGCGTTGGATGAAAGGAGAAGCGCCGTTCCGGATCTCGGATGTCCGGAACGGCGCTCGCAAAATCAGATCATTCCCAATTCCTTTCCGACCTTCGTGAAGGCGGCGATGGCGCGATCGACGTGCTCGGGCGTATGCGCCGCGCTGAGCTGCACGCGGATGCGGTCCTTGCCGCGCGGCACGACAGGGAACGAGAACGCGATGACGTAAATACCTTCCGCCAGGAGGCGGTCGGCGAATTCGACCGCGAGCGCGGAGCAGTTGTCATACTTGCCGAACATGATCGGGACGATCGGGTGGTCGCCCGGGATGATGTCGAAGCCGGCGGCGGACATTTCACCGCGGAATTTCTTCGTGTTGGCCTCGAGGCGGTCGCGCAGCTCGGTCGACGCCGTGAGCAGTTCGAGCGCCTTGAGCGTGGCGCCGACAACGCTGGGAGGAACGGTGTTGGAAAACAGATACGGACGTCCCTTGTTCCGCAGCCATTCGATGATTTCCTTCCTGCCGGAAACGCAGCCGCCGGACGCGCCACCCAGGGCCTTGCCGAAGGTCGTGGTGATGATGTCGGTCCGGCCCATCACGCCGCAGTATTCGTGCGTGCCGCGTCCGGTCTTCCCGAGGAAGCCTGAACAGTGGCTTTCGTCATGCAGGACGAGGGCGTCGTATTTATCCGCCAGGTCGCAGATGAGATCGAGCTTGGCGATCTCGCCGTCCATCGAGAACGCGCCGTCGGTGACGATGACGCGGAAGCGGCAGTCCTTCGCCTCCTTCAGGCAGCGTTCGAGACCCTTGGCCATCTTGCCCGTGCCCGGATCCTCGGTCTCCGTGTCGCCGAGGTGCCCGTGATTGTAGATCCAGCGCTGCGCCTTGCTCAGGCGGATCCCGTCGATGATGGACGCGTGATTGAGCGAATCGGTGATGATCGCATCCTGCTCGCCGAAGAGCGGCTCGAACACGGCGCCATTCGCGTCGAAGCACGAGGAGAAGAGAATCGTGTCTTCAGTACCGAGGAACTCCGACACCCTGCGTTCCAGCTCCTTGTGGATGTCCTGCGTTCCGCAGATGAAGCGCACGGATGAGAGTCCGTAGCCGCGGCGGTCGATGGTCTCGTGGGCGGCCTTGATCAGGTCAGGGTGGGACGAGAGACCCAGGTAATTGTTCGCGCAGAAATTGAGCACCTTCTTGCCGCGGACGGTGATCTCCGCGCCCTGCTCGCTCTCGATGATGCGCTCGTTCTTGTACAGTTTTTGATCCTTGAGGGACTGAAGTTCCCCGCTGAGAAACTCCTTCATCTTCCCGTACATAAATCAGCTCCTTATGAAAAAGTGATGCGTGGAGGCAAGGACATGGAAACTCGATGGAGAGGCCCACCAATCCGGCCGGCAGTGCAGAGGGATGCGCAGGCGCATACGTGCAGGTAAAACCTCACAGGCGGCGCCAACAACAAATATATGCTTTTCTTGGCAATTCCCGATGCAACGATCCGGGGCGGGGAGTGCGGCCGCGAGAAGGGTGCGAACGCACCCGGAACACTAACGCGGCCGCGGGGGCAGGACGATCAACGGATGTACGCGGTCTTTTTGTATTTTTTCGCCAGATCGTGCGATCCCTTGAAATCGGGCATGCGGAGCACCTTGTCGTACTGCTTGATGGCGTAGCCGCGCTCCTTCTGCATGTCGTGCACCTGGCCCAATCGGAGATTGGCCATGATCATGAAGCCGGTCGGTTCGTCGTCCACCTTGCGCGAGAGCCTGTCGCATTCGACCAGGTATTTCTTGGCATTGCCCAGCTGCCGGGTGAGCATGGCGTTGTAGCCGAGATAGTACTGCGCCTCGCGCTGCATGCGCATGCTGTAGCCTCGCTTCTTCGCCATGGCGCTCTTCGCGATCTCGGTGAAGACCTCCGCGGCGCGCTCCCAGTTGCCGAGCTTGATGTACACGCGCCCGAGATAGCGATGGAAGACCGGATTCTCGGGAAATTCCCCGTTGAGTTTTCGCGCGTATGTCAGCGCGGAGGAGGGCTTGTTCTCGATGCTGTAGTTGACCTGCAAGAGAAAATACATCGACTCGAAATTAGCGTACCGCCCTTTGGCAGCGGCGTGCTTGAGTTCCTTCAATCCCAGGGCTTTGTTGCCTTCGGGAAGGAACACCATCAGCGGCTTGAGCACGGGATAGCGGTCGGGCAGCACCGCGGCGTAATAATCATAGATGCCGGTGCCGAACGCGAGATCCGCGTTGTCGGGCGCGAGTTCCGCGGCATCCATCACCACGGGAAGGGCCTCCTTCCCTGTCGTCGCTGCCTTCACCCAGCTCTTGCGGTTCGCCAGAAGACGTCCCTTGAATCCGATCGATCCGCCCTTGAAGAACAGTCCCGCCACGTCCCGCTCGTTTTTGTCGAGCCGTTCGTCGCACATCTCGATGACGGCGTCGAGCATGTCGTAGAAACGATCGTCGCGCGATTCGTCCTCGATATTGATCAGGATGCGCCACCATTCTACCATCGCGATGAAGAACGGCCCCGCGGGATGATCGGGATGAGCCTTCGCCACTTTCTGGAACGCGGCATCGGCCGCTTCGAACTTCAGATTGTACGTGTCGCGTATCCCTTGCTTGATGAGCGCGTCGATGGCGGGATCCTCTATCCATTGCGCCTGCATCGCTATGGGAGTAAGGAGCAGCAGAAGAAGGATGGCGTGTTTCATTTCTGAGCCTCGGTGATTTCTGAGAACACTTTGTCTTCCGGCTTTGCGGAGATGATGCCGCGCAGACGGGGGGAGTACAGAGCCGCCGTCGCGGCGAGTAGTACTATCGTGGCCAGCACGCCGCCTTCGGGACCGAATGCTCCGCCGGTGATCCAATCCGCGCCGGCCGGGCGCGTCACGAAGACACTGCGCTCGACGATGCCGCTGACCGGGAAGCCGAATACCGGACCGAGAAAGAAATTCCACCCGATATGCATGCCCACGGATAGCCAGAGCGATCCGCTTGTCACCCGCGCCGCTCCGAGCCAGACTCCCGCGACGAAGATGTTCAGGAAACCGATCCACCCGATACCGGGATTCATCGCGTGCATGAGACTGAACAGACCGGAAGTCAGCAGCAGTGCGATCGCTGCGCCACCCTGCTTCTGCAGCACGTGAAACGCATATCCGCGAATCAGGATCTCCTCCGCGAAGCCGACCATTGTGAAAGAAAGCAATCCGTAGAGGAGCAGTGACAGGGTGTGCGCAAGTGTCACATGGCCGGACAACATACGCGCCTCGCCGAAGAGAAGTTCCGCTCCCAACAGCAGGAGCTGCAGCGCCAGCGTGATGCCGATGCCGAGCAGAAGCAGCCGCCAGGCCCTGCGGTCAGGCCGCAGACCGATCAGGTCGAGCACGGGTTTCCGGTCGATCACCGCGGCGCAGAACAGCGATGCAAGCAGAGCGGCGGCAAGTGTCACCAGCGGTGTTGTGATTCTCCAGTCGGCTTCGGGAAAGACGCCGTAGACACCGATGCCGATCGCGAGCATGGAGAAAAAAACGATGGTGCCGTACACGCTCACTTTCCACACGGCACGGAATTCCCCGCGGTGATACCAGAAGGAATTCAGTTCCTGCCGTCCCTGATCCGGCGATTCTTCCATGTATAGCCTCCGAAAAAACCGACGAGAGAAACGAAGACGAGATAATACGCATGCAGAAGTTCCGCCGCCAGAATGTCGGTCGCGCGCACGGGCTGGCGGAAGAGGGCAGCGGCAGGATACAGGACTGACAGATCCGCTGTCGCTTTCAGCAGAAAGAACATCAGCGCAGCGAGCAGCGCGGCCGGCGAGGCGGTGCCGACGAACGGCGCAGCGGCCGCGAAGAGAAAATACACGAACAGCAGGACCAGGAACGCGACGAATCGGCCGTCGTCGTAGTGCCGTCCCTTCGACGCCCAGCGGATGCGCTGACGCAGAAATGCCCGCACGGTGGGGGCTGCCGTAGTGCGCACCACCGCTTCCTGTCGCGTAACGAAATGCGCACTTCCCCCGGCCTGGTACACGATTTTGTGCAGCAGAAACTCATCGTCGCCGCTGTGCACACCGGTATTGCCCGCGAAGCCCGAGACGGCAATGAAGCACTCGCGCCGGTACGCGAGATTCGCGCCGTTGCATAACCGCGGATACCCGATTCCGAAGAATCCGGCGCCCACGCCCATGAGGCCCAGGAATTCGAGCGCCTGGAGCCTGTGAAAAAGAGTCGTACGTCCTGTATATACGACCGGCCCGGCCGCGATATCAGTCTCCCCGCGGAATGGAGCGCATATCGCCAGCAGCCACGATTCGTCGTGCAGGCAATCGGCATCGGTCGTTACGATCGTCTCGCCGCACGCTTCGGCCACTCCCTGCGCGACGGCATCCTTCTTCCCGTTCCCATTCACCATGATGATGCGGAAGAGGCTGTCGTCGCGAATCGCCGCTTCGGCAAGCGTGCGCGTCGCGTCCTCCGAGTGATCGTCGAGTACGAGCACTTCCATCTTCCCGGCCGGATAGCGTTGAGCACGGAGCGAGGCGATACATGCGACGATGTGCATCTCCTCGTTGCGCACAGGGATGATCACCGTGACGAATGGAAGTTGGGGATCATCCACCGCCGGGAGTTCCGCCTCATCGCGCTGCGAAAGGAATCGCAATCCCGCACGCAGACGCAAGAGGAAGAGGATGTACACGGCCGTCAGCGCAGCAAGCAGGCTGAAGAACGCGAACGGGATCACCGGGGCGCCTCCGCGCGCGGCTTGCGCAGCAATACGGCCAGTCCCGCAAGGCTGGGCAGCAGGATGTTGATAACGAAAAGGAGCAGGGATGCGTTGAACGCAGCCGCGGCAAGCATGCCGGCATGGCCGAGGATGTAGACGCTCGCCCCTTCGCGGATGCCGAGTTCCCCGATCGTCACGGGCGGTATCACTGTCTTGACCAGCATGATGGTGCTGATACCGGCGATGGTGCTCAGCATGTCGACCCGGCCGAACGCGGCGAGGAGAAGGTAGAACTGCAGGAGGAAGATGAGATAGAAGAGCAGGGAGAATGCGAGAAGCCGCCTGATTCGGGAAGCGTCGAGGCCGCGCAGTGCCGTGCGGATCTCATGCAGTCGCGAGCGAGTCTTCCGGGAGGGGATCGCGGATCCCTCGAATGCATCGGACGCATCCGTCGACGCTTGATTCCAGCGAGCGCGCAGCATGTACAGGCTTCCAGCTCCGGCCAGGAGAAGGAGTAATGCAAGCAGCAGTGGATCCATGAAGGGGTGAAGCCAACAGAACATCAGCAGGCCGACGCATCCCGCGACTATCGTGATCACCATGGTGGAGAGTTTGTCGACCGCCGTCAGTGTCACAACAGTCAGCTTTTCCGCAACCAGCGCACCGTACCTTGGATCGGTTCCGGTGAACCTGCTTCCGTCCCGCTCGGCGCGCATCCGCATCCCTGCCGCACGTCCGCCGAATTCTCCGAGTCGCGCGGGAGTGACGATACCGAAAGTGAAGCCGAGCATCAGCGAGGCGCTCACTTCAGACGGTGTGGCCAGCGGAAAACTGCTTTGCACGAGAAGCCGCCATTTGTGGTACTGCAGAAGGATGTTGAGAGGGAGCAGCAGCACGGCGGCCCAAAGAAAGAGCGGATCAGCCCGGTGAAGGACAGACGTGATGACATCGCCGTGCACCGAGTTCCACAGCAGGATGATCAGCACGGTGGCGAGCAGCAGCTTGCCGGTCCACGCGGCCCATCGACGTATGTCCCCGCTGCGCGCCGGCATCAGGATGCGGTCTGTTTGTCCTTCGATCCGGCGGTACGGAAGCTTCTGATCATGACTTCAATATCCTGAATCAGTTTCCGTTTTTCATATCTGGGCGCAAACACGGAACCATCGACGAGGTACAGCCGCTTCTGCGATTCGTCGAAGAACAGATAGCTTATGAATGGACCGCCCATCGAGTAATCGCTCATCCTCCAGAGCCCTTTCATGCGGATGGCGTAGCGGCCCTGGAAATTAACCTCGTCGAACTGCAGGTGGTTCACCGAATCGACGACGACCCACGCGGCATCGTCGTAGGTCCGGTAGAGCGTTTCCGTCAGCCGATTGCGTGTCTGGTATGCGAATTCATTGGTGAGAAGCGCTGTATTCGTCGTATCGAGCCAGTGCACCATCAGCCAGCGTTCGGTTTCCTTGGGCGCCTGCCTGCGCAGCAGCACGGAACGAATCTCCGCGCTGTCCTTGGCGATGAACCAGCTTTTGATTACCGCGAGGGTGAAGCCGTGCTCACTGAGCAGCCGTTCCTCGATCTCCTCCTCGCGCGGCA
Organism: uncultured Chromatiales bacterium; assembly: GCA_964635845.1. GTDB lineage: Bacteria > Bacteroidota > Ignavibacteria > SZUA-365 > SZUA-365 > SZUA-365. The sequence continues at coordinate 39,303 of CAZWNO010000010.1, read as the reverse complement.
ATGCCCTGAGACGCGCCAGTTCGCGCTCGTCCCATGCCTGCTTGAAAAAGAACTCGAGCTGCTGGGCGTTCTCCGCCATGAAATTCCGCAGATCCTGCATCGACTTTCCGGTCAGGTGCATCACCGTCTGCTCGCGGTACCAGAAATCCTTCTTCACGAAGACATGTTCCGCACCTTCGCGCACGAGCGCCTGCACCGATGTATCAAGTGCGGAGCGCATATACTCGCCCATGCTGTTTTTTCCGTCGAGCGGCGCGATGATCAGGATGTTGCGGTCTCTCTTGTGATCGAGCAGATCGGCAAGGTCGTACCGCTTCCATCTGAACCATGACTCCGGCTGGGGCGTGAAGAAGGGACGAGCGAAGGCGTTTTCGATCACGTCGCTCAGTAGCTCGAAATCGCTGCTGTCCGCGATGATCGTGATGATGTCGTTCTCGCCCATTGCATCGCTCTTGTTGTCGAGACCGCAGGAGAGCACGCCCAGCATCAGCAAGGCAGCGAGCGCGATGGAGGTGCGTATGTGCATGTCAGCTGTCCAGGAAATGAATGTTCAGTTCCGGAAGAAACAGGATATACATGAGCCAGAGCGCGGCGCCGATGGCGACGGGAATGGCGAAGTTGTCATCGATGATGTCGAAGGAGAAGACCTCCGCGAGCGCGCCGACGATCGCCGCGACCACCGCGACGATATATTCCACGAGCATGTACTGCACTTTCGGTGTCAAGAGTATCACGGCGATGGCGGAGAGGACGAACGCGGTCGAACCCTCGAGTGTCTTGTCGTTGAATTTCTTCGTCCCGAAACGCCGTCCCACAAGGGCGGCCGTGGTATCGGAGATGATCAGAATCGCGAAAGCAGTGATCGTGATGATTTTGGGGAAAACCAGGACGCAGACGGTGGCGGAGATGAGCACCCAGCTCGCTCCGTTCAGGGTTTTTTTCTTGAGTGTTTTCTCGTGTGGACGGAGCATGCGTCCGAAGATGCACCGGTACAGCCGGTATGTCGGAGCGTGATACGAGCGCAGCAGGTCGACGATGACGAAGGCGAGCGTCATCGGGATCAGGATCGTCAGTGCGAGTTGTTGGGAGATGAAGTAGTAGCCAACCGGAATGGAAAGGGACATCATGTGGATGCCTTTCCGGATCAGTTCGTATTGAAACGAGACGTGCTGGCTGCCCGCGGCGGCGGCCTCCGATTCACTCATGCGTCCTCGCTCTTCTGCTTGTTCTCCTCGTCGTGTCGCTGAATTTCTTCTACCGCCTTGCGAATCTTGTCCGCCCGTTCCTGATCGATGCGCAGGCGCTCCTCGCTCTCCTTGCGCACGTCGTCCCCGCCGCCGTTGTTCGAGATCTTCTTCGGCGGCAGCGATTCACCGCGCAGAATCATTTCGATCTCGTCGCTGTCGAGGATCTCGCGCTCCAGCAGGGCATCGGAGAGTCGCTGCAGCGTCTCGCGATGTTCAATCAGGATATCCTCGGCACGCTTCATGCCGCGTGTGACGATTTCGCGAACGGCGTCATCGATCGCGACGGCGGTCTGTTCGCTGTAGTCGCGGTGCTGCGATATCTCGCGGCCGAGAAAAATTTCCTCCTGCTTCGCGCCAAAGGTCAGGGGACCGAGTTCGCTCATGCCCCACTCGCACACCATCTTGCGGGCGAGCGACGTCGCACGTTCGATGTCGTTGCCCGCGCCGGTGGTGAGCTGGTTGAACTCGAGCAGCTCTGCCGCGCGTCCGCCCATCGCGTACGCGATCATCGCTTCGAGATACGGTTTGGAGTACGTGTGCTTTTCATCGATCGGGAGGTACGTGGTCACTCCAAGGGCGCGTCCTCGTGGAATGATGGTGACCTTGTGCACGGGATCGGCCTCGGGAATCATGCGCGCAACGAGCACATGGCCGGATTCGTGAAACGCGGTCATGCGTTTCTCGGCGTCGGAGATGATCAGGCTCTTGCGCTCCATACCCATCATGATCTTGTCCTTCGCCTCCTCGAAGTCACGCATCGTCACGGTCTTCCTGTTCAGTCGCGCGGCATACAATGCCGCCTCGTTGACGAGGTTCGCGAGATCGGCACCGGCAAGTCCGGGTGTACCCTTGGCCAGCGTCTCGATATCCACGTCCGGATCGAGCGGGATCTTCCGCGTGTGCACCTTGAGGATGCCGAGCCGTCCTTTGACATCGGGACGATCGACCACGATCTGACGGTCGAAGCGGCCGGGACGCAGGAGAGCAGGATCGAGCACGTCGGGACGGTTGGTCGCGGCAATGATTATGACCGTGTTGCCCTGCTCGAAGCCGTCCATCTCCACCAGCAGCTGGTTGAGCGTCTGCTCCCGCTCGTCGTGGCCGCCTCCGAGTCCGGCGCCGCGCTGACGTCCGACCGCATCGATCTCATCGATGAATACGATGCAGGGAGAATTTTTCTTTGCATTGTCGAACAGGTCGCGTACGCGGCTCGCACCCACACCGACGAACATCTCGACGAATTCGGCGCCGGAGATGGAGAAGAACGGCACTCCCGCCTCGCCGGCGACAGCCCTTGCAAGCAGCGTCTTGCCCGTTCCAGGAGGACCGAGCAGCAGTACGCCGCGCGGAATCTTGCCGCCGAGCCGCTGGAATTTATCCGGTTCCTTGAGAAACTCGATCACTTCCTGCAGTTCGTACTTCGCCTCGTCAGCGCCTGCGACATCCGAGAAATTGACCCGGATCGAATTTTCGTTGATCATCTTGGCGCGGCTCTTGCCGAAGGAAAACAGTCCTTTCGGTCCCCCGCCGGCGCCGGCTTGCATGCGACGCATGAAGAAGAGCCAGACGCCGATTATCAGTATCCATGGCAGGAAGCCGATGAGCGTCTGTGTCCACAGCGAGTCCTTCTCCTCGAAGGTCACTTCGATTCCGCGCTCGATCCACTCTCGCTGGATCTCCGCATCGACCGCGCCGAGAATGACGAGGAACTGTTCGGACTTGACCGATTTGCCGTCCTTCGTCTTGAGCGGGATGCTCGCGTTCAGTGTGCCGACCATCTCGTAATCGTTGAGATTCGACTTCTTGACGATGGCCTTCTGGATTTTCACTTCGGTGTCGTCGAGCGTCTTCACCTGGCCGGCGAGCAGCTTCTGGTATTCGGAATAGGTGATGGCCGGCACGTCGCTTTTCGGATTGAACATCGAGATTGCGACGAACACGAGTATGAGAACGAGCAGCCACGTGAGGACGACTTTCGAGTACCGCGTCCAGTTGTTCTCGTCGGATGGTTTGGGGTTCTGCTTCTGATCGCGGCGCGGCGCGGGACGCTGGCCGCCCTCGTCGTCCTTGCCTGCCATCAGCCAGCGGGGAGTTCTGAAATCCTGCATGTAGTATCAGACGGAAATGTGTTGTTCGTTATCGGAGATACTGTCTCCGGCGAGTATATAGATCGCCGGCAGATTGCGCGCCTTTTGCGCATAATCAAGCCCGAAACCGACCACGAACTGCGGCGGAATCTCGAATCCGACGTAATCGAGTGTATGAGCGATCTTCGTGCTCGCGGGCTTATGAAGCAATGTAACAATTTTCAGCGAAGCGGGGTTCTTTTTTTCTATCCACCTCTTCATGAAATCAATGGAAAACCCCGTGTCGACGATGTCCTCGACGATGACCAGGTGCCGACCTTCAACCTCGCAACTGAGATCCTTGACGAGTTGTACCTGCCCGGAGGAGATCTTCGTCTCGCCATAGCTCGAGAGCTTCAGAAAATCCACCTCGCAGTCGATCGTGATCTGCCGGACCAGGTCCGCGAAAAACATGAAGGCGCCGTTGAGGACACAGATGAATACCGGTGCGTCGCCCTCCATGTCGCGGTTGATCTGCGCCGCGATCTCCCTGATGCGCGCCTGAATCCGGTCCGCCGGTATGTACGGGACGAACTGATCGCCCTTGATCTCGATGCGCGATGGGATTGGAAAGTCGGATGTCATGCGTCGTCGTTCTCTGTGGTGAAAAAATGAATGCGCCCGATGCGGCGGCTCTCCGGCCGCAGGGCAGCGGACTGCGCGAGACGCACGCCGCAAACCCATACGATCCCTCGTGGACCCTCGAGCACCGGGATGCGCCTGCGCCGCTCGGCGGAGAAGCCGCTGTCGGCGAGGAAGTGGCCCACGTTTTTCTCATGCCCGAAGCCGAGGGGCTCGAAACGATCGCCGGGAGTCCAGTGACGGAGCCACCAGCAGTCGCCCGCGCTGTCGAGATCGATCAGTTCGACAGATGGATCCGCCGTAAACGCCGGCCGCTCCGTACCGAGGTCCTCGGCCTCGAACCGCCAGGATCCCCAGCGCGCGAGCTGTCCGGGCGTGAGTTTCACTGGGACGAGATCCTCTTCCGTGAGAAACAACCGGATCCCGTCTGCCTCACGCACGGCGGCGGTTCCGGTGCGGAGCCGTATGGCAGCGCCCGGCGCGGCGTCGAGCAGCTGCAGCAGCGAGAAATTTTCTTCGAAGGAGCCCGCCGTACCGCGCAATCTGTGCAGCGCAATTCGGCAAACATATAATTTCTCAAATTCGGTGCAGTCTTTCAAGGAATTTCCGCATACCCGCACCTCTTCCCCATTCCTGATGACGTACCGCGCGGCGACTCGCCCGCCATGATCGCGCAGAAAGTCCGCAAGCAAGGCGAACAGCCGCGCGGTATCGCCTGCCGCGCGGACCCAGCCTTCACCGAATACCCGGGCAATGGCCGGACTGACATGATGCCGGATGGCGTTGCGGCGGTAGTCGTCGCGCTGGTTGGAGGAATCCTCCATCCAGACCAGGTCCCGGGCTCCAGCCCAGGCCTGGATTTCGCCGCGCGTGATGCCCAGCATCGGACGCGCCACACGTCCGCGCACAGCGCGGATGCCCGCGAGTCCGTCGGGACCTGCCCCTCGCAGGAAATGTGCGAGCAGTGTCTCCGCCTGATCGTCAGCGTGATGCGCCGTCAGAATCACCGCGGCGCGCGCCTCATCGCACATCTCCTCCAGCGCCCGGTAGCGCAGCCGGCGAGCGGCATCCTGCAGCGTGGAACCGCTGCGCAGCATTTCGCCCGATACGTCGACGCGCCGCACAAGAAATCCCGCGCCGAGTTCTTCCGCGAGAGCGCACACGAAAGCCACCTCGCCTTCGGCTTCCTTCCTCAGTCCGTGGTGCACGGTCGCCAGGGTGAGTCGGCCTTTCCAGGACGCCGTCACGCGCGCCGCGATATGCGCGAGCACGGTCGAGTCGAGTCCCCCGCTCGCCGCGACGAGCAGGTGCGTACCGGACTCGAGCAGACAGTGCACGCGAAGGAATTCGACGATGCGAGGTTCGAGATGTGGGAGTTCCGCTGTCATCGCTCCGGTCCGGGAGAATCCTCTTCGCCCTGCATGACGTCGAGTTCGAGGTTCTTGAGTGCGGTGAAATCCTCGGCGAGAGAAAGAAGACTCCTTAGTCCGTTTTCCGTGACCGCGAGCGTGTCGCACTCGACGATGGACCGGAAATCCTCCTCCGCGTCGGCGACGAACGCGGTCACCATTCCATGAAAGTCGTTGATGGCGCGCGAGAATTCCAGTTCGAGCTTCTCGTACAATTCAGTTCCCGCAGTCTGGCGCCGGATCGTCGTGTACAGGTTACGGAGATATTTTCCCTGAAAGGCCAGCGCGCCCAGTGCCTGCTGTTTGCCTGCGCTTTGTGCGTGTTGCATGAAGGCAGCGAACAGCTGCTCGTCGCGCAGTCCCCCGGGAGTATGGTCCTGTAGGAATTCGAGTATGATCTCGACCTGCGGGGAGATTTCCATGACCGGCTTGTCCATTGTGCATCAGACAAAAGTACGGAAAAACGCGGACAGGAACCGGATCCCGTGGGCGCTTGTACAAGCTCTCTGTGCAAAAGTTTCACGCCTCCGCGAGCGCCGTTGAGACAGTTGATTTTGTTGCATTTCTAGCGATAAAAAAGTAGTTTGACCTCTTGATGGCTCATCCGTCAATGATTCCTGAGCATGTTCAATCTCTTCAATAGCCTTCGCGGAGTATTATGAGACGCAGTTCCCTCCACCTGCTGGTTGCACTCCTTTTCGTATCCGTGCTCGCCAACGCTCAGCCAACGAAGACGGCTGACGGGATCACTTTCACCTACGCGAATTCCGAGGCCGCGGCGGTGTCGCTGATCGGCGATTTCAACGCTTGGTCGAAACAGGCACATCCTATGACCAAGGCAGGCGATGGCACCTGGTCGGTGACAGTGTCGCTGCTTCCAGGTTCCTACCAGTACGCGTTCTCGGTCGACAAGAACAGCATCGAGATTGATCCCAATAATCCCCTGACATTCGAATCGCTCGACGGCCGACGTCTGAATTCGCTGCTGTCTCTCGCAGACGATGGGAGCATCATCACGCAGGGATACCCTGTGCGCATGAGCCTTGACGATTCGTTCGAAAAGAAAGGCGGGACGGTGTACCTGAATCTCGTGTACCGTCACCATCTGCCGCTGTACTACGTTCCGAGTACCGACCGCATCGAGACGCCGTTCGTGCGCCAGCACGCACTGCGCGATTATTTCCAGATGGCCGATGTCATTCAGCGCTATCCGCACGTCCATGCCACAGTCGTGCTCTCTCCGACGCTGCTCTGGCAGATTCAGGAAATCTACGTCAAACGGCTCGAGCCCTACATGAAGAAATACCGCGCCATGAATCCGAGGACTGCGGACATGGACGGCGCGCGATTCCTGCGCGAAATGAAGGGCAAGACCGATCCGTGGATCGACGCGTGCCTGACGCCCGCCGAGCAGCTGACCGAAGCCGACAAGGCGTGGCTGTACAAAAACGAGTGGAATGCATTCACCATGAGCCAGGTGCGCCTGTACCGCTTCCCTGAACTGATGGAGCTGTACACGAAGTGGCAGGACGCGAACGGCAATCCTTCCTACACGGTGGATGAACTGCGCCTGCTGAAATTCTTCGCGATCTTCGCGAATTTCGACAGCGAGTTTTACGAGCGCCGTGTTCCGCTGATCCAGACCGGCACGCGCGTGTACCGGTCGCTGGACCTGCGCGATCTCGTCTCCTTCCGGAGCGACGGCAAGTACTATCTCAAACGCGCGATCACCGAGGACGACTGTCAGCGCATCGTCGCCTCGGCCTGGTATGTCATGGCCAGCATTGTCCCGGCATTCGAAAAGACGAAGTTCGACAGCCGCGCGATGATCGGTCAGCTGGAACTGGCCGCCACATCCTACTCCGATGCGATTCTGCCGCTGCTGATCGACTCCGATGTCGCCAAGCAGGCTGATCCCGGCATCGGACTCCCGGCGGCGTACAGGCATCCCGAGGATGCCGACGCGCAGCTGAAGATGAGCATCACCGCGTATCAGAAGTACTTCAACTTCACTCCGACGGGCTACGTGGCGCCGTACGGCGCGATCTCCCCGGCCGTCATTCCAATGCTCAAGGACAATGGTTTCGACTGGTTCGTCTCGGATGAGCAGGTGCTGCGCGGCAGTTCGCCGAAGAATCTGCCGAGCACCTTCCCGTACTCGATCACCGTGGACGGTAAAACCCTGTACGGCGCGTTTTCCAACACCCTGCTGACCGACCGGATCAACTGGAGCTATCGCAACTACTATGCGGAGAATTCCGCGAACGATTTCATCAGGAACGTGCTCGCGATGGCGCCCAATAATCCGAAAAAGCAGGCGCTTGTCACGGTGGTGATCGATGGTGACGATGCCTGGCAGCACTATCAGCGTGATATCGACGGCAAGGGCTTCATGAACGGCATTTACCGCAAACTCAACAAGCTCTTCAAAAACCGCGCGATCGTCACCGCGACGATGAGCGAATTCGTGAGAGGGAACCGCACACGCGGAATAGCCCCCAACAAGGTCGAAGACTTCGATACGGTGAAGGATCTGGCGGCAGGTTCGCGGTTCAACGGCAATTTCAACATGTGGATCGGCAGTCGTGAGATGAACACGGCGTGGGATTACCTGCGCCAGGCGCGCTCCGAACTCGGCAAGGGAGCGGCGCCGGTAACGACGATCGAGTATCTCGACAACTTCGCGAAGCAGCCGATGAACTTCTTCTACGGTGCGACCAGTCCCCACTGGATGGAGATGTTCAACACCGGTTCCCTGCAGAAGATGAATCCGAAACCGTTCGAACTGCAGTTCCGCAACCAGATCGCCGAGAGCTACGCCCTCGCCGGACTGGCGAAGCCGACCAAGTTTGAATCCTTCGTGAATCCGGCGGACTTTTCCCCCGAGTGGACCAAGCCGCGGAAACGCACGACGGTTACCTTCCTCTGCAAACTCGTCGACCGCGAAGCGATCACCTCCGTGTTCATCGCCGGAAACCGGAAGGAGCTGGCGAACATGGAGCCGAACACGGTCCGCACCTGGGACAACGGCGAGAATGGCGACAAGAACTACGGTGACAATCAATGGACGCTCATCGTCGAACTCGACGAAGGCGACCTGCTGTACAAATACTGCAATTCCGGAGGTCAGGGCACCTGGGACGGTGCGGAGACTTTCCCCGACGAATGGCGTCGCGTTACAATTCAGGGCGACAAGATGACGATCGAGGACGTGTTCGCGCGCATCAAGAACAAGTACTGATCGCAGGACGAAGAGTCGGGACATCGCATGTGGCGATGTCCCGCTTTTTTTTTCTCCTGCATCCTGTCTCACTCAAGACCAGGAGACTCGCAGAGATCTTCATACCATGATGGAAACCCCTCTCCCTTTGTATAACCAGACACACTTCACGCGCCAGGAACTGATCGACGAAATCGCGAAGAAGGTGGACCCCGTAGAGCTGACAACCGTGCTCGGCGCGTACGAGATGGCGAACAGCGTCCACGAATACCAGCTGCGCAATGATTCCACTCCGTATTTCTGGCATCTGACGCGTGTGGCGCGCATCGTCATCCACGAACTCGAATACCTCAACGCCGACGTCATCAGCGCGACACTGCTGCACGACGTGCTCGAGGACTCCGACATCATCACTGCGGAAGTGCTCAAGTACAATTTCAATTCCTATATCTCATACATCGTCGAAGTACTGACGAAGAACATCCGTCTCATGGGGGCGCAGCGGGAGCAGGAAGATCAGCAGTATATCGAGCGTCTGCGCTACAGCAGCATCGATTGCAAGATCGTCAAGTTCGCCGAGCGTCTGGACAATTACCGCTGCCTTGAATTCGGCGTCAAGCGCAATCCCTTCGGGTACATCGAAGTCACGGAGCGTGATTACTATCCGATGGCCCGGGAGGAGCAGAACGCAGCGCTCGACCGCATCGTCGATGAAATGAACCGTATCAAACGCAAACTGTATTCCTGACCGGCACATTCATGCGCACCCTGATTCAACGTGTTTCCCGCGCCCGCGTCAGCGTGAAGACGTCAGTCGCCGGGTCGGCACGCATTACCGGTGAAATCGGCCCCGGGCTCCTGGTACTCTGCGGTGTGCGTCATGGCGACACCAGCGACGACGCCGTGTACCTCGCCTCGCGCGTCGCGCGGCTGCGGATATTCAATGACAGGGAAGGGAAGATGAACCTGTCGCTGTTGGACACGGGAGGGGCGGTGCTGGTGGTGTCGCAGTTCACGCTTCATGCGGATACGCGCAAAGGGAACAGGCCAAGCTACGGCCATGCCGCCGAACCAGGTCTCGCCCTGCAGCTCTATGACCGATTCGTCGAAGAGCTGCGGGCACAGCTCGGAAGCGACCGAGTGGAGACGGGCGAATTCGCCGCCATGATGGATGTCGAGCTGGTGAACGACGGTCCCGTGACGGTCACGGTCAAGAGCAAATCCGAGTATACCGACGCGCAGCAGGCCGATTGACATGCGAAGGAGCAACCATACGGGCAACAGGCGGGAGGCAGGATTGAAGCCGGTCCGCCGGATTCTGCTCGTGTTTCTCGACGGCGTCGGAATCGGTGCCAGGGACCCGCGGCGCAATCCTTTCTTCGACCTTCGTCCTCCGTTTCTCACGGCACTGCTCGGGGGTGAACTCCCCTCTCTTCGCAACCGCAGCATCGAGAGCGCCGATGCCCTGTGCGTCCCGCTCGATCCGAATCTCGGAGTCGCAGGACTGCCGCAGAGCGGTACCGGCCAGTCGACGCTCTATACGGGAATCAATACCGCGCGTCTGATCGGGCAGCATTTCGGGCCCTATCTCTATTCGACGATCAAGCCCGTGGTAGAGGAACACAACATCTTCACCCAGCTGAAAAGGAACGGCTCGATGCATCCGGTGGCGCTGGCCAACGCATTCCCACAGCGCTTCTTCGACTATCTCGCGGGTCCGCGGCGCCGCATCGTCGCGGGTATGTATGCTGCGCTCACCGCAGGGGTTCCATTTCGCGATATCGAGGCCTTGAAGGCAGGAACCGCGATCTCCACCGACATCACCGCGGAACGCTGGAGGCATTTCGGACACAGCGACGCTCCGGTCTGCACGCCTTACGAAGCGGGGACGATCCTGGCCGGCGTGGCGGAGGCGCATTCCTTCACGCTGTTCGAGTATTTCCTCACGGATAAAGCCGGGCACGAGATGAATCCGGGCAAGGCAAGGCATGTGCTGGGTGAGGTGGATGCATTGCTGCACGGTGTGTACGACGCGGTAGACCGTGACCATACGCTGGTCATCGTGACCAGCGATCACGGCAACATGGAAGAAATCGGCATCAAGACGCATACGCGGCACCCCGTGCCTGCGATTTTCTTCGGCAACCGCAGTGGATTCGCGTATCAGGGACTCATTTCTCTCTCGCATCTCATCCCCGCCGTACGTAATTTTCTAGATTAGCGCGACGTCCGGCCACCGGCCAGGGAGAGGCGTCGGCAGCGTATCCATACTTCGTTCAGGGAGTTCCGCCATGCGTCACCCGTGGCGCGGCATTGCGCTTCTTCCGGCGCTTCGCATCTTTGCACTTCTCGCACTCGGCGTATTCCTCCAGTGGAATGCGCCTGCGGAGCTGACGTCTCTCCGGACGGCCGGTGGAGTGCTGCTGACCGCATCGATCCTGCTCCTGCCGGCCGCGCGCAGATGGCCCGTACTGCATCCCCTTCGCGACGGCACGCTTGCCGTGCTGCTCGTCTGCTGCGGCATGCTGCGCTGCGGGGAGACGCTGCACGGCTTTTCACTCGACATGCTTCCTTTCGCTGACCAGAAGGAGAAGGTGGTGATTCGAGGCAGTGTCACCGGCGTCACCCGGATTGCGGCCGACCGCCAGCGCTTCGTCCTGGATGTTGCGGGCATTCAACGCGGAGCGGAGACACAGGCCGTGACCGGCCGCGTGATGCTCAGCTATGGACGCAGCCGTTACGACGATTCCGATACGCTCGCGCACGTGCGAACCGGCGATGTCCTCGAAGCACGCTGCCGCCTGCGCGTGCCGCGTCCCCCCCGCAATCCGCACGCCTTCGATGCGCGCAGCTGGCTGCTGCAGGAAGGGTTGCTGCTCCAGGCTTCCGTCTCGAAGGGAAGCGACCTGCGCATCATCCGGCATGGGGCGGCGCCGTGGTGGCGGCTGCTCGTCGGATCGCTGCGCGATGGCGCACGAGCCGCCATCTCGGAGTTGTATGAAACCGCGCACACGCCACTGATGAACGGACTTCTCCTGGGCGACAGCAGCGGGATCGATGAGGATACGCTCGATGATTTCCGCCGTTCAGGCATCCTGCATATTCTCGCCGTGTCAGGGTCGCATTCGGTCATCGTGCTCATGATGGTATTCTATCCGCTCGAGCGGCTTCGTTTCCCGTTGCGAGCGGCGGTGGCGATCGCGGCGCTCTGGCTTTTCGCCGCGATCACCGGCTTTGCACCGCCGGTGACGCGCGCGACGCTCATGGCGACACTCTTTCTCGTGGGAGTACTCCTTCAGCGCGGCGGCAACAGCGTCAATACACTGGCCACGGCGGGCATCATCATCGTGATTGTCGATCCGCTGTCCCTGCTCGGCCTGAGTTTCCAGCTGTCCTTCGTCGCCGTGCTCGGAATCGTCCTGTTCCAGGGACGCATTCAATGCACACTCGCGGAGCTGCTGCCGAAACGTTTGAGAGGGAGACATACAGATACGCTGCTTTCCCTCGTTGCCCTGACAATCGCGGCGCAGGCGCTGACGCTGCCGCTGCTGACCGACAGCTTCGGGCAGCTCAGTCTTTCGGGACTCCTGACCAACGTCGTTGCGGTGCCATTGGTGTTCATGATCGTCTGTTGCGGGATCCTGTCCGTGCTCGTGCTGCCGCTCTGGACCGCCCTGGCGCAGCTGTTCGCTGCAACTGCCGGATCTGCACTGGAGCTGTTGCTCGTCACGTCGGATCTGCTCGCCGCCGTACCTCACGGAGTTGTCGATGTCCCCGCGCTTCCGTCCTCGGTGTTGATTCTGTATGTTGCGGCAGTCGCCTATCTCTCCGCAACACCGGGACGCATGCGTCAGAAAATCATTATCCTCGCCCTGTTCATCACCACCGCCGTCATGTCGGGCACGGCATTGTCGCCATCCCCGCAGCCGCGGCTGCGTGTGACATTTCTCGACGTGGGGCAGGGCGATGCGATACTGCTCGAGATTCCGGGAACGGACGCCTGGCTGATCGACACCGGTCCCGGCGATGCACGCATGAACAGCGGCACGTTTACAATTCTGCCGTTTCTGCGCGCAAACGGGATTACACGGCTTGGGGGACTGGTCATCACACATCCTGATAACGATCACGCCGGTGGCGCCGTCGCATTGCTCAACGGCGTGCGCGTCGATAGCGCGTTCATCAGCTGCTCATGGTCACCGGAAGGCGAGATGGGGACGCTGCTCGCCACGATGAAGGACCGCACGCGCGGCGTGCGCGACCTTCGCGCGGGTGACCGGTTTGCACTCGGCACCAAAGCCCGGATCTACGTGCTTTCGCCGCCTGCGGATATCGACTGCACGCCATCGAATGACAACTCGATCGTGCTTCTGCTCGTCTATGGGAACACCCGTTTTCTTTTCTGCGGCGACGCCGGTGTGGAGGCCGAGCGCCGCATGATCGCGCGTTACGACACCTTCCTCCGCGCCGATGTGCTCAAGGTCGGACACCACGGCAGCAGCACCAGCACGAGTCCCGGCTTCGCTGTGAAGGTGAAACCGCGGCATGCGGTGATTTGCGTGGGGAGGAATAATCATTTCAATCATCCGCGACAGGAAATCCTCGACCGTCTGCGGCTGGTGGGCGCGCGCATCCATCGCACGGATATTGAAGGCGCGGTGATTTTCGAATCGGACGGGACGCGGGTGCGCAAACTGCGCTGGTCGCGCTGAATCAGTTCACTCCTCCATCTCCCTCGCCAGGCGGAGCTGTTCCATGATCTCGCGCACCACGGCACGATCCGCTTCATCGTAGGCGACACCTGTCAGCACGAGCCCGTGCGCCGGTGCGAGCATGGGTGCCCTCCCGCGATCGCACGAGGCGAGCATCGCGCCGAATTCGCTGGGACTGAGGCGATGGCGGCCGACGTGCACGAGACCGCCGACGAGAGATCGAACCATTCCCTGCAGAAAGCGGTTCGCCCTGATACGGAAGCGGCTGACGCCTGCCTCGTGTTCCCATGACGCATCGAATACATGACAGAAGTGATGCGAAATCTCGGGGGCATATTTGGAGAACGTCGTAAAATCGTGTGTCCCTATCAGCGTGTCGACCGCCTGATGGATCGCCGCATGATCCAGAGTGACGTAGAGTGTCCATTGCTGGCGGCGGGCGAGGGACACGCGCTCATGGACGATGGAATATTCATAGGAACGGGAGGATGCGGAAAATCGGGCATGGAACTCCGGATCCACCAGCTCCGCGCTCCGCACGGTGATGTCTGGGGGAAGTTCCGCGTTCAGCGCGCGCAGCATCGTACACCCGTCGAGGCGGCTCTCAAGGTCGAAATGCGCGACCTGTCCCGTGGCATGTACGCCTGTGTCAGTGCGCCCAGCCCCATGTACCCGCGTGGGCTCCCCGAACAGGTGAAGCAGCGCCCGCTCGAGTTCTCCCTGCACGGTCCTTCCGTTCGTCTGCACCTGCCAACCGACGAAATCGCTTCCGTCGTACTCGAGGAGGAGGCGATAGCGCCTGCGCTGCGGATCAGTGATATCTGCGTTCATTGCTCCTTACCTGCTGCGAAGGACGTCACGGCTGCGAGCACGGAGTTAAGATCCCTGCGCGCCGCAGCCATGTTCCGGCGCAGTGTTTCCATGAGAGTGTGTTCATTCTCCATCGCCATGGCCGCTGCAAGTAACTGTCTCGCCTCGCGCTGGACGGGAAAAATGTTGGATGGCGTTTCGATGCGAAGACGGAAAAACAGCTGCAAGCGGCGGAGAAAAACATAGTGTACTCGCAACCGGGCAATAGGTTCCGCCAGTTCCGGAAGCAAATCTCCAGCCTCCCGCAGCACCTCGGCCGTACCGCCGGTTTTCAGCGCCGGAAGGGCGAGCTGCAGCGTCTGCGCGGCGAATTCCGCATCGATGAGTCCGCCGGCGGATTTCTTGATATCGAAGAAATCCGGCTGCCGGAATCGGTTTTCCGGCTCCATTTTCAGGCGCATGGCCCGGATGGCGCTGATGTCATCCGGCGCGAGATGGGTGCCGGCACGGACGCCGTCAATGACCGACATGATTCTGGACGCGAGCCCCGAGTCGCCTGCGGCGATACGGGCGCGAAGCAGCGATTGGCGCTCCCAGAGCGAAGCACGGTCCGCGAGATACTGCCTCCAGGCATCCACAGTCACGGCGAGCGGGGCACTGCGCCCTTCGGGCCGAAGCCGCGCATCGACGTCGTACAACGGCGGGATGACGCCGCACTGCATTTCCTTCAGGAGATCACGGGCGAGTTGCTGCGCGTGTTCGTGCTGATCGGAGGTCTCCGCATCGTAGAACAGAATGACATCGAGGTCGCTTCCGGGAATGAGTTCCGCGCTGCCGTATTTGCCGAGGGCCAGGACAGCGAAGGGCAGGCTGCCGGCATTCAGTTTCTCGAGCGCCCTCCGAAGCACGGTGTCCGCGGTGTCTGTCAGCACGCGGCTGTAGTGATCCATCCCGCAGTCATCCAGAAGCAGCGCAGCCAGCGCGGAGATCGAGGCGACGCGACTGAGACGGACGGCGTCGAGCGCATTCGCATTCCACCCGCTGAAGACCAGCTCGAGAACGAGCGGATCGCGCTCGAGCTGGCTGAGTGCGACCGGCGCCAGGGCGGCAAGGCGCAGCAGCAGCAGACGAGCGCGTGAATTCTCGAGGAAGGTCACACCGCCTGCCTTGTCCGTCCCATGGATGAATTGCTCGATCCCGGTGAGGATCTGCGCCGGCAGCGGTAATGCCGCGATCTCCTGCAGGAGTGACGGCAGCAGCCGTGCCAGTCTCTCCCGGTCGACCGCACTCCGCGGAGCGCTGCTGCGCCCCTCCACGATATCGTGGAGGAGTTGACGCGACCGCGCATCTTCCGCCGGAAACGGCGGCAGCACATCGGCTCTCTCGCCACCGCTTTCCTCCGCCGCACGCAGTATTCCTCCGCAGATGCGATCCACGTCATCGCGCGTCTGCTGCAGTTTGCGTGCGAACGCGGCCGCGCTTTCGAAGCCCAGCGTCCACGCCACGCGGCGCAGGTCATTTTCATCGCTCGGCAGCGTGTGCGTCTGCTCGAAATGTTCGAGCTGCAGGACGTGTTCGATGCGGCGCAGAAAGATGTACGCGCTGCCGAGCAGGGCTTCTTCTTCCGGCTGCAGCAACCCCTCTCTCGCCAGCAATTCAATCGCTCTTGTGGTCGAAGGAGTGCGCAGCACGGGACGATGCGCATGCAGCATCTGCAAGGCCTGGAGGCTGAACTCGATATGCCTGATGCCTCCGCGCATGTGCTTGATGTCATGCTCATCTGACCAGCGCGCTGCCAGCCGCGCCCGGATGTCCGCGAGAAGCGCGGATGGGAGTCGCAGCAGCGTGCGCGGGTGGACGAACGGTTCGAGACGGCGCAGCAGTTCGTCGCCCAGATCAGCCTCACCGGCGCAGCATCGCGCGCGCAGCAGCATCTGACGCTCCCACATCGCGCCGCGACGCTCGTAATACGTCACGGAGGCGGGAAGCGACAATGCGAGGGCGCCAGCCGCGCCGTCGGGACGCAGACGCAGATCCGTTCGATACAGCATTCCTTCGGAACCGCTGCCCGTGAGGATGCGCAGCATCTCCTTCACCACGGCGATGACGTCGTCATGCGTTCCGGTCATCCCGGGGAGATCGTCGTTGGCGATCCCCTCGGAAGAAAGCGACCTGTAGACGATCATCAGGTCAATATCAGAGCTGTAATTCAACTCCATCCCTCCGAGCTTGCCCAGTGCGATGACGGCGATGCTCGCGTCGATTGAATGTCCGCGTCGCCGCTCGACCGCGGAGAGCGATTCATCGAGAGCGGAGGCCACGATCGCATCGGCCAGTGCGCTCAGCTCCGCCACGATGGCCGGAAAGCGCTTCCGTCCCATGAGATCCGCCGCTGCGATGCGAAGCAGCTCACGCCGCTGAAAGCGGCGCAGCGCGTTTATACGCAGTTCCGGGCGATCGAAGCGCCGCATCGTCATGCGGGCGGCATCGACGATCCCCGCGTGCGACGGTGCCGCATCGAGCGCATCCGATGTGAGCAGCCAGCGGAACAACTCGGCGTCCCGCACCATCGTGTCCGCCAGCCAGAGAGAAGAAGATATAAGGAGGAAGTAATCGGATAGAAGCCGCGGAGTGCGGAGAAAGTGCTCCAGTATCCCGGACGGACTCAGCGAGGCCTCGAGAAAACGATCGAAGTGTACGAGCACACGTTCCGGCGCGGGGACTTTCTGCAGGGTGTCACCCAAAAGTGCTTCCATGATGACGGCACCGCGTTCTATCGTCAGCGCCGCACGCACAAGGATGCCGCGGTAGAGCCGCGCGCAGCGCTCTGCATCCTGGCAACGCGCCAGCACCGTTTCGGCGGGACGCAGCGCGCTCAGCTCTTCGAGCAATCGTTTCTCCGTATGGGAACGCTGTATCACGCTGGTAAAATACAAGATTCCCGGAGATCGATCTCGTCCCCGTGCTCGTGCTCCCGCCTTCGTTCGGCTTCGCCGCACTACGGCGGGCAAGCGTGCGCGTACGGCGCACTGGCGTGCGCCGCCCCCAGGCTCGTCCTCCTGCCTTCGTTCGGCTTCGCCACACTACGGCGGGCAGGCGTGCGCGTACGGCGCACTGGCGTGCGCCGCCCCCAGGCTCGTCCTCCTGCCTTCGTTCGGCTTCGCCACACTACGGCGGGCAGGCGTGCGCGTACGGCGCACTGGCGTGCGCCGCCCCCAGGCTCGTCCTCCTGCCTTCGTTCGGCTTCGCCACACTACGGCGGGCAGGCGTGCGCGTACGGCGCACTGGCGTGCGCCGCCCCCAGGCTCGTCCTCCTGCCTTCGTCCGGCTTCGCCGCACTACGGCGGGCAGGCGTACTCGTCCTCGTACTCGTGCTCGTGCTCGTGCTCGTACTCGTGCTCGTACTCGTGCTCGTACTCGTGCTCGTGCTCGTACTCGTGCTCGTACTCGTGCTCGTGCTCGTCCCCCATGCCCTGTCAATCCCGTACGTCGAAGTCCATCACGGTGCGCAAGTCGTCGACTTCGAAAATGTACCGGCTGACGTCTTCCGGCATGCGTGTCCGCTCCATGCCGATGACATGTGTCCCGGCACCCTGCCAGCCGTCGATCAGAACAAGCAGTTCCGCGCCATTGCTGTCCATGAGGCGCAGGCGGACGAATGCGGCGTGGGCGAGTTCATAGCCGAGGAGGATGAGTTCGTCATCGGCGGCAATGGGTTCCGAGACAAGCGGCCCAAAAAGCGGCAGGGACGGTGCAGCAAGCGACGGTCCGTTCTCCGCGATGGCCGCAGCGCTTCCCACGGCAGCGCTTTCATTGCGGAAAGCGTCGAGCGCCGTGAGCGCGAGGTCCTCGAGCGTGTACTGCGCCGGCAATGGCCATTGCTGCCGCGTCGCCGGCAGGAGCGCGAGCAGATCGGCGAAATCATCCGTCGGTCCGCGTCGGTACACCGCATACCACGATGCCACATCGCCGTCCGCGGCGGCGACCGGTGGATCCCACGTCAGCACCCCGGACTCGACGCGCGGATTCCGGGGAGGATTCGGCCGCAGGGGATCTCGCCAGGTCAGGGCGGGTGGAATCGCGCGTCTGTCGAAGCGGCCGCCCATCGCATTGCCGCGTATATGTTCGTAGCGGAAAAACACGATGCCCTGTGCTCCATGATCCCGCACGGCGTCGACATGATCAGCAAGCCAGGGCTGTACGTTATCCTTGTACGCGGCGACGCCTGCATAGACATGCCGGCCTGACGCGCCCTGTTTCCAGTCTTCGACGAGCGCTTCGAAATCGATCCTGCTGCCGTGGCGCGTGAGTCCCCAGTAAATCTGCGGCACGACGTAATCGTGGTATCCCTCGCGCAGCCACCTGCGCGAATCCTGAAATATCGCGTTGCGTCCCTCCCAACCTTTGGCACCCGGGAGATTCCGATAGATGCCGATAGGCGCCGAACCGACCTGGAGTGAAGGACGCACAGCCGTGCAGCGGCGATACATCTCGCGCACCAGCGCATCGACGTTATCGCGCCGCCAGTCGTCGATCGGTTTTCCGCCACCATGACGACTGTACGTATCCCCGTCTTTGAATCCACGGTCGGGATAGCGGACGTAGTCGAAGTGCAGTCCGTCGACGGCGTAATTACGGACAAGATCCTCCGCTACACGCACCGTGTAATCCCGCGCCTCCGGGATGCCCGGATCGATCCACAAGTCTTCACCGAAGCGCTGAACCCATTCCGGATGCACGCGTGCGAGATGCGCGGGCGTGGAAGCCGGCGGATCTCCCTTGCTCCACACGCGGCAGACGTTGAACCAGGCGTGCAGCTCCATTCCCCGTGCATGGCATTCCTCGATCGCGAAAGTCAGCGGGTCCCAGCCCGGATCGCGTCCCAGCACGCCTGTCAGCTCCGAAGCCCAGGGTTCGTAGGCGGAGCGGTACATCGCATTGGCCCGTGATCGCACCTGGAAAACGACCGCGTTGTAATGCTGCTGCTGAAGATCGTCGAGTATGTCGCGCAGCGCCTGTTTCTGTCCCTCCGCGTTCCCGCGAAGTGACGATGCCGGCCAGTCCAATCCCAGCAGCGTGGTCAGCCACACACCGCGAAATTCCCGCCGGAAATCCGGCACCGAAGTGTATGCCGGCATGGTTGCGGATGCCGGCATGGTTGCGGATGGCTGTGCCGAGCGGGGCGCGGCCGGCTGGGCCGTGCATAGCATCACTGCGAGGGGCAGCATCGTGGCGAGCCGGAGCAAGGCTGCGAGCCGCAATACAGCTGCGAGCCGCAATACAGCTGCGAGCCGCGGGATTGCTGTAGGCGGCAACAGCCTGCCGGCTGGAATGACGCACGGGCCGTCAGACTTGGCGGAGAGGAGGAAGCGATGCATGCGATGTCATCGTACGAATGTGTATTCGTGTATGCCGCGCGCCGCGAGCGAATCAGTGCGTTTGGCCTGCTGTGCCGCGCGGAGCGACGCCTGGGCCTGCACGGATTGCGGATTGAGCGTGACGGCCTGATCGAGCAGCCGCAGTCCCTGTTCGTACTCCTTCTTCGCGACGAGGATGTCGCCGAGCGGGACCATTGCCGGCGCATACTCCGCGTGCAGCAGAAGTGCCTGGCTGAGGTACGTGCGGGCGTTGGCGGTATCCCCCTGCTGCAGGACAGCAATTCCATACAGCGTGTTCGTGCGGCAGGAATACGGATCCGCCTCGAAGGACTGCTGCAGCACCGCCGCCGCCTCGCTCCATCGCCGCTGACCCATCAATCGCACGGCTTCGGCGTTGAGCGCGCTCGCGGTCTGCGACATCAGGTGCGTACGTCCGGGAACATAGGCAAACACTTCCATCACGCCGGGTTGGGCGGGATCGGAAGAGAAAACGGGATTGGCGTTCACAACCTCGAATTCGTCTCGCCGGGCTGCGACGTAAGTCACCTTGCTCCTGCGAATCTCGGCGACGAGTTGCGCCATGCTGTTCATGTATTCCGTCACCGAGGGCGTGAGCTTTCCGGTGAAGTCCAGGAGATTGCGATTCCCGTAATAGCTCACGGCGCCCGGCAGATGCGTGGCCACCCGCGCGTCCGCCGGTGTATTCGCGGCGATCCATCGTCCGGCGGCGACCTGACGGTCGAGTACGTAGCGCACCGATCGGAAATGTGCCTCCCGGTAGCCGGTCCAGTCCAGCACCGCCTCAACAACCGCGACCGCCGCGACCGCCGCGACGAGGAAATACGACAGCGAACGCATGAACGGCAGGGGCAGCGCTTCGGCCATGAGATCGAACGCGCGCCAGACTCCCCACGCGCCCAGCAGTGCGAAGAACGGCAGTGTGGGAAGCAGGGTGTGGTGATCGAGTATGATCGGGAAGATCAGACCGTACGCGGCGATCGTCCCGACGACGTACGCAGCGCTCATCAACAGAGGCGCGGAGCGCCGGCGCGCGACGTCGATCGCGATTGCCGCCAGGGAGAACATCGCGAACAGCACGAAGACCGCAGCCCACGACTGGGTGTAGAAGCGCCACATTTCGGAGAGGAATCCGCTGCCCGCGTCCGCGTAATACGTCAGCTTCGCAGCGACAGGATTGACAAAGAACGAACCTGACAGAATGAAGTTGAATGCGGCATATCCGGCGACAAGGATGAGATAGAGGATGCCGCCGATCGCAGTCTCGCGTCGCGCGTTCGCGGGCTCCCCTTCGAACACAGGCCTGTATTCCTCCCTTACCGCGAAATGGTTGTACAGCAGATGCACCATCGCGGCGAGGGAAAACACGAGCGCGGCGGGATGCGCCCACAGCGCGAGGCCGGCGAAAAGGAAAAACAGTATCGAACGGCGTGCAGAGTAAGAATACGCGGAAGCAAGGACGAGCGCGGTGAAGAGCAGGGTCGGGAGTCCCGATACCGCAGCGCTGGCGATGTGCGGTGACAGCACGATCATCAGCGCCGCCATCGCGGCAATCCACTCGCGGTCGCGGAAGAGGCGCAGACCGAGCAGAAACGTGAGTCCGGCCACTGCCGCGAATGCCGCGATGCCGAGCACGAAACTTGCGGTCGCTCCCTCTCCCGTGATAAACCCTGTCAACACTAGCAGGAAAACCTGCAGCGGCGCAGTCAATCCCGATGTCGCAGGTGCGGAAGGGTGCGCGGTGTACGCGCCGCTTTCCGCGAGATTGCGCGCGAAGGTGAGCGCCGTGTACGCGTCGTCAAAGGGAAAGCCGGTCTCCCCGACCGACTCCGTCATCGGCAGCGTATAGAGCAGCCCCGCCACGATCGCCAGTGCGGGAAAGGTCCATGCCAGAATCCTTCGCTGCATCGCGGGAAAGTGATGCGCCGGCCGGGCTGCCGAAGCCGATGGCGTTTTTTTCGTTGTCCTCTTCGATTTCTCCATGGGTGTCACGGATCTCCTGATGCGACTTCGAATAACCTGAAAATATACGCTTTTCGGCGGTTCCCGTTCAATTGCCTTTCACCCTGCCGCAATGTAGCTTGATGATTTATCGAGGGAAGTCCAGTATTGCCGAATACCGTATCCATAATTCCTGAACATGTGCCGGTGACGCAGCTTCCGGGCGTGGGTCCCGGTCGTGCACGCGTTCTGGAGGGCGCGGGAATCCGCACGGCCTGGGATCTGCTGTATTATTTTCCCCGCCGCTATCTGGACCGCAGCACCATCGTACCGATGGAGGATCTGTATCGCCACGCGGGAATGGTCGTGACGGTGATTGGACGCGTAGGCAGCATCGCGACTGTCCATGCCAAGCGCAAGCGGCTCGTCGTGACGCTCCGCGATGCGCGCCGCTCAATGGACCTGGTATTCTTCCAGGGACTTCATTACTGGCAGAATGCGTTCAGCGAGGGCGAGGACATCGCGGTCTCGGGCGAGGTGCAGTTCTACGGACGCAAGGCCAGCATGGTGCATCCGGATATCGACCGGCTCCAGGATGGCGAGACGCTGGCTTTCATCAACACGGGCGGGATCGTGCCGGTCTACCCGTCCAACGCCGAGCTGGAGAAAGTCGGACTCAACCGTCACGGCGGCTTTCGCAGACTTATTCACGCCGTGCTGCAACGTCACCTCGCCGGTCTCCGTGACTGGTATCCGCCCGATCTGTTGGACCTCGAACTGCTCGTCCCGCTGGAAACGGCGATCGAGCATATCCACCGTCCTCCCGACAGCGCAGCGCTTGTCGCCGCGCGCGAACGCCTGATCTTTGACGAATTCTTCATTCTCTCACTGCAGCTCGCCCTGCGAAAGCGCATGAACGCCGGTGCCGCGCCGGGAATCGCCTTCAAGGCGGAGAGTCCCCTCGCGCGCGATCTCGTCCGCCGCCTTCCCTTCGATCTCACGAAAGCGCAGAAGCGCGTTCTCCGCGAGATCGTCGCGGACATGCGGCGCGCGCATCCGATGAACCGGCTGCTGCAGGGCGACGTCGGTTCCGGCAAGACCGTCGTGGCTCTGCTAGCGATGCTCCTGGCAGTGGATAACGGATACCAATGCGCACTGATGGTGCCGACGGAAATCCTCGCTGAACAGCATTTCCATACGATCACGGACCTGATCGACGATCTCACGGTACACGTTGAATTGCTCACCGGACAACAATCCGCCTCGCAGAAGCAACAGCTGGGCGCCGCCGTCGCCAATGGCGACGTGCACATCGTCGTCGGTACGCACGCACTCATTCAGGATGCGGTGCAGTTCCATCGGCTCGGCTTGGTGGTCATTGACGAGCAGCATCGCTTCGGCGTGATGCAGCGGGCGGACCTGCGGCAGAAGGCATCCTCGCCCGACGTGCTCGTGATGACCGCAACGCCCATTCCCCGCACGCTGTCGATGACGCTGTATGGCGATCTCGATGTCTCGATCATCGACGAGCTGCCCGCCAACCGAAAACGCGTCAAGACCGCCATCCGCTTCGAAGAGGATCTCGAGAGCGTGCACGATTTCATGCGCGAGGAAGTGAACTCCGGAAACCAGGTGTACATTGTGTTCCCGCTTGTCAGCGAGTCGGAGAAAGTCGACCTCAAGGCAGCCACCGAGGAATACGAAAAACTCCGCGCGTCGGTGTTTCCGGACCTGCGGCTCGGATTATTGCACGGCCGCATGAAACCGGAGGAGAAAGACGCCATCATGACGGCGTTCAAGAAGCGCCAGATTGATATTCTCGTCTCGACCACCGTTATTGAGGTCGGCGTGGACGTCCCCGATGCGACCGTGATGGTGATCGAGCATGCCGAACGGTTCGGACTGGCGCAGCTGCATCAGCTCCGGGGACGCGTAGGGCGCAGCGACAAACAGGCCTTCTGCATACTCGTGACCTCGAAGCGCCTGTATTTCGCGGGAAAGGCGCGCACGACCGAGGAGCAGAAGGAAATCAGCGATCTCCGGCGGCGGCTCGACACGATGCGCGACTCGACCGATGGCTTCCGCATCGCGGAGGTCGACATGGAAATCCGCGGGCCTGGCGATCTCTGGGGTACCCAGCAGAGCGGCTTCCCCGACTTCCGCATCGCCAACCTGCTCGAACACGGTCACATCCTCCAGCGCGCCCGCGACCGCGCGTTCGCAGTCATCGAGGCCGATCCGCAATTGCGCAAGGACATGCACCGCGGCATCCGCGAAGTGCTCGCTCCGCGTATCCGCGAGCAGCTGGGACTGTCGACGATTTCCTAACCCATCCCCGAGAGGCAGCATGTACATTCACGGCAGGAATCCCATCGTCGAGGCGTTCAGGGCGGGCACGACGGTTGCGAAGGTCTTCATACGCTTCGGGACGCAGGGACACGTCGTCGAGGAAATCAAGCGCTACGCGCGCGAACACGGCGTCCCGGTCACGCAGCTCGACAAGCAGAAGTTCGACCGCCTCGGCGCGCCGAAGGAAGCGCAGGGCATCGTCGCCCTGATCGAGGAAATCTCGCTGCACCCGCTCGAGGAACTGATCGCCATGCGCCGCGAGCAGGATCCGCCCTTCTTTCTCGCCGTCGACAACGTCACCGATCCGCGCAACCTCGGCGCGATTCTCCGTACCGCCGAATGCGCGGGCGTGCATGGGATCATCCTTCCGCAGCGGGATTCCTCCCCCATCACCGATGTCGTCATGAAAACCTCGGCAGGCGCGACGGCGCATCTCCCCATCGCGCGCGTCGGCAACCTGCATCAGGCTCTCCTGCAGCTGAAGGAGGCGGACATCTGGGTGGCGGGACTCGATGCCGAGGGGGACACGGATCTCCTGGCATTCGACGGCTATCGCCCAATCTGTCTGGTGGTGGGGAGTGAAGGAAAAGGACTCCGCCCTCTCATTCGAAAGTCCTGCGACATGCTGCTGCGCATCCCGATGTGGGGGCAGGTGAGTTCCCTCAACGCTTCCGTCGCCGCGGCCCTGGCTCTCTACGAAGTGCGGCGGAAGCGGATGTAGACGGGATCAGGGAAGGGAGTACTGTTTCTGGCCTCCGGATTCCGGTCGGTACGGAGAGGAATGCAAGTGCGCACGGTGGTGGTTTCGGTTCAGTTCTCGCGCGCGGGGAGTCGTTCGATCCAGTTCGCCATT
Organism: uncultured Chromatiales bacterium; assembly: GCA_964635845.1. Taxonomy (GTDB): domain Bacteria; phylum Bacteroidota; class Ignavibacteria; order SZUA-365; family SZUA-365; genus SZUA-365. Next base: position 14,658 of record CAZWNO010000010.1, on the reverse strand, counting down.
GTTTCCAACGCCAGTGCGATATTCCCGATCTGGCAGTGGTTGTGAGCCTGCTCGCGTTCCGTGAACACGCGGCCGGACACCGAGCGCGCGTTGACCAGCGCCTTCATCTGCATCTCGTGCATCTTCACCGGGATGAAGTGATCCGCGCTGCTCGACAGCACAAGAATGTCCTGCCGTATGCGTTCAGGGTGCATGTTCTCCTCGTTGAGATCGAGATAGATCTCGAGCGCGTCGAGCGGTTCCGGTCGCTGCGTGATGTATTTCAGCTGATCGACCATCCAGGGCGCCATGCCTTCCCGCAATTCGAATTTCCAACGTGCCATCGTATTCATGAATCCCCGCATGTGCCGCATGCACCAGAGATGCAGCGCCCGCATCGCCTCCGGCATGCTTTTCATGTAATCAAGGGCGTGTCCATCGGCGATGACGCGTGCGATGCGCGGCTCGAAGGCTGCTGCCCGCAGGCAGAGCCAGCCGCCCATCGAAAGGCCGATGAGGGTTGCTTCCTCGAGACGGAAATGACCGCACACCGCCGCCACCGGTCGTTCCCATTCGATGGTCAGCGGGAGTCCGCCGAGCCGCAGGGCTCCCCCCTGCCCGGGACCATCGAATCCCACGACGTCATATCCGCTGCGTGCGAAGAAGCACATCATTGAGTGAAATTCCTCGATGAACGAGTCGAAGCCCCCGTGCAGGACGATCGTCCCCTTTGACTCCCCGTCAGCCGGGAGATGGATTGCCGGAAGGAACGACCCATCGTACGGCACGTCGTGTCGCTCCATCCCGTCTTTCCCGAAAAGGATGTCGAAGCGCTCGCGGAAGCGATGGTAGAGCGCCAGTTTGTCCGGATCGTCCGACCTGGCATAGAATTCCGCCGCGCGAATATAAAACGCCGCGTTGACCGTTCTTCCCTCCATGTCGGCCTGTTCCGCCTGCCGGAGCATCTCCCGTTTCCAGTCGGCGAAGGACGAGATGCGCCGACCGGCGGCAATCATGTCCTCGCGGCGGGCATAGCCGAGCGAATACCAACGATTCAGCTGATAATTAAAAAGCTGGCGCCGATGAAAGGCTTCGTACCCAACAGGAAAATCGAATGCGGTCATGCGGACACTCGTCCAACTATGAGGAGTTGTATATCCGCAATATATGCCTGGATGAGGGGAAAGACAATCGCGACCTCGTCGCAGACCCACCCCGCCGATCAGCTTGTCGAAGAAGCCCCGCAACTCCCAGGCCCGGTTCATGTACAGCCATCCGCGCTCGCCCCCGAGCCCGAGGACCTCGCGCTCGCCCT
>CAZWNO010000010.1:0-13354 GCA_964635845.1 uncultured Chromatiales bacterium | reverse complement strand
GAGCCCGGCGAACGCCTGGAAGACAGCGTGGGCATCGGCGGTGACGACGCGCCGCCGCCGTTCGATGGTCATCCCTTCCTGCACGGTCAGGGTCACGGGCGCCGCGTCGCCCTGGCTGCTCGCGAGAAGACGTGAGACAAGGCGTCCGTCGATATAACCGGTCGCACCGGTGACGAGAATGGGTGCTTGCCGCATGGAAACCGCCTGTATCGATGATCGAATCGTCCTGTCGCGCTGTCGGAGAGCGAAGGCAACACCAGACTATCGAACACACGCGGAACACGAATCGATCCACGTCACGCCACACGGAAAGGAGCGCCCACATGGGCGCCCCTTTCCGCTGCCGTGGCACACCGTCACCGGTCGCCACACAGCCGATACGGATGTCCGTTATTTCTTCCCCTTCGCCTCCAGGCAGAAACCGGCGCTCGCAGAAGCGTGATGCCCGAGCGACTGGCTGTTGACGATGGCGAGATCCACGGCCGTCACGCGGATGATGTACCCGCATGGCTTCATGTCCTTGGTGTCGAGATCCCAGTCGTCACCCGGAGCCACGGCGGTGTTCACGAGTCCGGATGCGGGAACGACGACGCCGATGGGAGCCGTGTTGATCGCGGGTTCCACGGCGAGACTGTACGACCTGAGGTTAGCGTCGCGGGCGACAAACTTCCCTTCGAGCAGCGTGCCTTCGTTGAACTTGCCGCAGTTGCCCGTGCCGGTGAGTATGTTCATCGCCACGGTCGGCCAGGTATTGTCGAGCTGGATCAGGTGCGTATCCGTTCCGACCAGATTTCCGCCGGCATCGTAGGTGGAGAGCTTCACCTGCCATTTCTCGTCCCCGAAGCTGTCCCACTGCGCGAGCACGCTGTTGACGTTCTGCGTGAAGTGCAGATAGGTGAAGCGGTGGGTGACGGGATCCGCGGAATGCACGTGCGTGGTTCCGTCGGCCCGGGTGAGGACGAGATTCGTCACCACGGGCGCCGGCGCTCCGACGGGATTCCCCCCCGCGTCGACGGGCGTCACTTCGACCTTGTAGCTGTGGCCCGCGAGCGGTGCGCCCTGCGCGGTAACCCTGCCTGCGAAAGGACAGGGTCTGCCGAGCGAGTCGGGGGGCAGATTATTCGTTGCGAACACCGCGGTATTCGTGGTCATGCCCGTCGCGTTGTTGATGTGGGATACAGGGATGCCTCCAAGTATGGCGATCTGTCCCGCGGGTACCTGCGCGGAAGGCGCGATGTGTATCAGCGTCTCCTCCCGGTTCCCCCAGACCGGCACCTGCGAAGGATTGAGGCAGGAGACCGGCACGTTCCACGAGAGGATGGCGCGGATGCGCATCACTCTCGGACCCTCCTTGCAGGCCTGCCGATACTTCGTAAGGTCGACCGGCAGACGCACGGCATAATGCACGCCTTCCGCAGGCATGTTCGGCAGGTCGTACACGCGCACGCTGGCCGTCCCGAAGCAGGTTTCGAAGCTGCCATTGCCGTCGACGTCGGCCCAGAAGGTGACGTATTCGCGGCTGCCGTCCGTGCAGGGACCGCCGCTGTAGCCGCTGTTCTTCTTGACCTTGATGACTCCGACGAGCGTGTCCGGCGAATTGGGATCGAGCCCGATGCACCGGAGTTCCTCGTAGCTGATGTCGCCGTCGGTCTTCGGAAAGAGCTTGCCGATGATGTCCGGATTGATCTTGAGATTCGGGAGCATCGCGGTGATCGTCTCCGCGCTGATCATTGACTTCGCGAACACGACGTTGGCGATTTCCTTGAAGGCGAAGCGGTGCACCGGGACGTCCTTGTCGCGGTACAGCGCGGCGAGTGCCGTCACATCGAGGGACTGCACTTTCGTCTGTATCGGCGTTTCGAGATCGAGCATCTGCGCGAGCGAGGTCGGCAGTTTCAGCTTCCCGATATCGAGGATGTCCGGCCAGTGGAGGATACGCAGCGGCTCCACGAGTATCGTCGCTTCGCGGATATTCCCCCAGACGGGATGCCAGTTCGGCTGATTCGCAGGGGGCGGGTCGCTCCATGAGAGGATCGCCCGGACCCGGATCAGAGGATCGACTGTGCAGAATTTCCGGTTCGGATCGACGGCGAGCGACACCGCGTACTCGAGTCGCTTGCTGCCCTCCGTCCCTTCCGGAATGTTGAACGCCTGGAAACTTGTCATGCCCTGATCCTGCCACGTCGCGCCGTCGTCACGGGAGAGGTAGAAGCGGACGAATTCCGTCGTGCCCGCCCCGCAGACATCCGTCCCATACCCCGACGGCTGGTGCACATACACCACCGCCTCCAGCCGCTCCTGCTGCGGCTGATAACCCACGCAGCCGAGTTCCTCGTAGAAGGTGTTGCCTATCACGGGCAGCACCGGTTTAAATGGACTTTCAACCAGATTGCCGAAGTAATTCGGATTCATGAGCAGCAGCGCCTTGAACTGCCCCCGCTCCTTGATATGCGCCAACTGCATGGATGCCGACGGCTTCGAGCCGACCGGCTTTATCGTCTTTGCCATCTTTGTCTCCTGTGATTGATCGAAATGCGTTTGAATGACTTCACGCTCGATATGCCGCATCCCCCTTGACGACATGCGACCGGCACAACTGCTGGCCGTTGCCGCCGTAGGGAGAATATGACCACTTCACGGCCACTGTTTTCGCACCGACGGTGCTTACCTCACGTTCACCCATCGGGCGCTGCACGCCCATCCGTTCACGATTAACCAGGAAACCACGCTGAGTGCCGCGACATGCGCCCGGTTTACAGGTACATCACGCCCTGGGAGACGGTCCGCACGGCTGCATATGCGCGGTTTGCATGGGAGCTGGAGTCTTTCGGATACCGCTCACATACCGTATTTCAGGCGAAAACCGAATTATGGTGAATGCACTGCCGAAAGATAGGGCGTTAACTCGCAAAGTCAAGAGACGGCCCGATTTTCCCTAAGAATTCGTCATTTTCCGCGCTGAACAGTCGGGAAAGAATGAGTTTACAGTCCGCATGTACAGGGCGTTAATTCCCTAGTTCAATCTCTTCAGTATTCCAGCGCCTGAAGCTCGTATTCATTCTCTTCAAGATGCGGTGCTCGTATCTCGAGACGTGCCGCCATGCCGGAATTTCCACAATATTCAGATAAAATAGATTGCATTTAGCGGTTATTCGTTGTATGTTGACCTGTTCTCAATCCAAATAGTGATCTCTCCATACCGTGAGAACCGGATCACAGGGGTTCTTCGGGGGGTGGAAAGCAAATCATAACCACGCACCTTTCGTCGCTGCTGACAATGCGGACCGGAGCGGTCGTTGCCTGATGCTGCCGGCAATTCCGAGTTTCGATGTCACCGGTGAGTTCCGTTGTATTCACCCGGAATCGACTTCATTTCAAAAATTTTCACAGTGCAGGACTCGGCCATGAGACGATACATACTGTGCTTATCGGCATTGTGCTTTCTGCTCGGCGCCGGAACCGGTTTCCGGGCAAGCGCGCAATCCTACGTCACCGAAGCGCAATCCAACGGCTTCACTCTCAAGAAGGTCGTCAGCGATACTGCGATCGCAACGGGCCAGAATTTCTCGTACACGATTTACTTTTCCATCCCCGCCGGAGCGACAAACGTTACGATCACCGACGTCCTGCCTGCGAATCTCACATTCCAGGCGATCAACACGACCAGCGCATGCGGAACGCCGACTGTGAGCACACCCGCGGTCGGAACCTCCGGACCGGTTTCCCTCAACTGGACTTCGCTCCCTTCGGGGTGTTCCGGTTCCTTTGTTATCACGGTGCAGTTCCCGAACGGCATCACCTGCAATGGAGTGACAGCCCGCAATAATGTCTGTATGACGGCATCGCTGCCGGGAATTCCCATTGATTTCTGTACGGGCTTCGTCTTAACGCGCGCGATCGCCGCAAATCCCTGGAACATCGGGAAGTGGGTGATCGGCGCCGGAACGCAGCCGGGACCCTGTCCGAGCATCACCGCCGATTCCATCATCACCTACCAGATCTGCGTCTACAAGAATGTCGGTGTCACCGGACAGCTCAACCTTGAAAACGCCGTCGTCTACGACACGCTTCCCGCCGGGGCGATGCTGGTCAGCTCGACCTGCGGCGCGACGCAGTCGGGCAATGTCGTGACATGGAATATCGGCGCGCTGTCGGCCCTGCCGATGTACAACACCGTCTGCTGTACTTATTCCGTCCTCTACCCGCCCGCACTGTTCCCGACAGGGACGCAGCTGCACAACCAGGCGACCCTGCAGGGCGTGCTCGGCAGTCCCAACAATCCCTGCGGGCCGGCGCTGATCAACAGCAACGAGACCTGCGTGGAGATCAAGACCGTCACGTCCGGTACACTCATGAAATTCGCATACACCAACGGACAGCCGGGATGCGCCGGCAAGTACGGGATCTGGGTGTGCAACAACGGCAGCGTCCCCATCGCGTCGATGACGATCACCGACACGATTCCCGCTCCGCTCACCGGACTGTCGATCGGCACGGCATCAGTCGGACTCGCCGCTTTGCTCACTGGCAACGTCGTGACCGCGACGCTCACGTCGCCGCTGCCGCCGAATACCTGCCGTTACTTCGAGGTGAACTTCACCATCCCCGCGAGCGCCACCACAGGCACGGTCGTGACGAACTGCGCGCACGCTGTGATCGTGGGTACGGCACCATTGATCGCGTGCGCGACGTTCACCATCAATGCACCGCTGCCGCAGCCCTGCGTCTGGAAAGAAGTCTGCAGCAAGCAGCCGGCCTACACTCCGGGAAGCATTTTCCGCTACCGGCTCCGCGTGCAGAACATCGGCGGGCTGGCGATGACGGGCGCGACAATTACGGATGTTCTCAATCCGAATCTCCAGTATATCGGCAATCCCTCGTACTATACCGCTTCCGCGTGGAACGTGCCTTGCCAGACCACGAGCAACTGGTCCGGCGTGACATCCTCGCATGCGGGCAACACGCTGACCTTCAATCTGCCGAGCATTCCCGCGAGCTGCCAGAACATCTTCTATGCGAACTGCGGGATGTACGGCACCTTCGGTGTCCCCTACTACTTCATCGAGTTCGACGTGAAGGTCACCGATACCTCGGCACTCGGTAACATACCGAACAACTTCACGATCTCGGGCGGGAATCTCAGCGGTCCGACCACTTCGAACACGGATTATGTGAACGTGGTCGGCACGACTGGATTCTTCCTCGACAAGGGCGTCGCGACGGACACCACGAGCTGGGCATCCACCTTGACCACGACGGCGGGCTCCAACGTGAACTTCCGTCTGCGGCTCACGGTCGCACCCGGAAGCGTCGGACTCCGCCACGTGACCTTCGCGGACCTTCTGCCGCGCGACACAATACCGACCGACAATCTGATTCTCGGGCCCTGCGGTCCCCGCGGCAGTGCGTTCAATCTCGGTTTCGCCTCGCCGATCACCTCCGTGCCCGCGGCGGTCGACTACAGGAACGCGACGAGTTTCGCGAACGTGAATCTCCTCGCTCCATCCGGAGCCCCGGCTCCGATGTTCACCAGTGCGTGCGGAACGATGGGCAGCTGGGTGCCCGGCATCCTGCCGCTCGACCGGAATCTGGGCTGGTATTTCGGCGCTGCGCCTGTGGGGGCGGGCAATTCCGCCACGGCGATGTTTACCGCGACCGTCGCGCCCGGCGCGCAGGACAGCACGACGGCATGCAACACTTTCGCCGCCAACGGCGCGGTGCGGCATCTGATCAACAGCGCGGTGTACACCGACCAGGTGACAGGCAATCTCGAATCGGGAACCGCCTGTGTCACTGTCATGCAGGACACACTGACGGAGCAGTGCTTCACAGTCGTGCCTCAATCCATCATCAACACGGGCACCAACGCGGTGGGACATTGCACTTACGATATCGTGGTGTCGATCAACAATCCCGGCGCCCCTGTGACCGGCTATTTCAGTTCGTTCTCCGGCACGGTCGCGCCTTCGCCGCTGGCCATCCCGAGCGGAACAACGACGGACACGCTGACTTTCACCGACACGCCGCCGTCCGATACATTCATCTGCATCAGTTACGGCATCATGGATCCGACCGGCGCGCCGCGGCTCTGCGACAGCCTCTGCATCGACCTTCCGCCCTGCGGCGGATCCGACCCCTGCGATTCGCTTTCCTCAAACGTCAAATCCATCACTTCTACCGGCGTGGATGGGAACGGTAACTGCACGTATTCGGTGGTGCTCGATTTCACAAATACCTCGTCGAATTCCTTCCCCATCTGGCTGGATTCCTTCCAGGGCGCGGTTGCACCGGGCACGCTCGCAATTCCCGTCGGCAGCAGCTCGCAGACCGTCACATTCACCGACACCCCGTTCGCGGACAGCCTCGTCTGCATCCGCTTCGGCCTGAACATTCAGGGCATCCACGTCGTCTGCGACAGCGTCTGCTTCCCGATTCCGCCCTGCGGCGAGACGAGCCTCTGCGATTCGCTCTCGGCCCAGCTCAAATCCGTCACATCGACGGGAGTGAACACCGCGGGCAACTGCACCTACTCGGTCGCCTTATCGTTCAGCAACGCATCGGTCGCCGGGATTCCGGTCTGGTTCGCCTCCTACCAGGGCACGGTCACGCCGCCCACGCTCACGGTACCCATCGGCAACAGCACACAGACGGTGACCTTCATCGACACGCCGCCGACGGACAGCTTCGTGTGCATCCGCTACGGATTCACCTCGGTGACAGGCCTGCGGGTGTTGTGCGACAGCATCTGCTTCGACATCGAGCCCTGCGACAACACGAAGCCCTGCGATTCACTGGTCAAGGCCGAACTCGACACGATCTGCTGCGAGTACAAGGCGACCATCGTCAATGGTCCAGGCACGCCGATCACGTCGATTTCCTACTACATCATCGGCGGCACCGTGGCCAGCCTTACGACCACGCCCTGTACGCCCGTGAGTCCGGCGCCAGTCGGAAGCACATCCGGCGTGCTGACCTACAGTCCGCCCTGCGCCGCGAATATCGCGTTCAGCTTCCAGGGGAATCCGACCCTGATGTCCAATACGATGATCGTCACTCTGGTCATCCATCACGGCCAGGGGGACTCCTGCACCGTGCGCTTCGAATACACCTGCGACCGCACACCCTTGCAGCATTGTGACGACATCAAGGTGAAACCCTACGTGACCGCGGGACTCGCGCTGTCGGGACGCGCGTTCACGATCCTGAACACGAAGGTCCCCGCCTCGCCGATCACGTATATCAACGTGACGCCGGTACCGACGCCATGCAATGTTGTCGGAGGAGGACTGCAGGTCGACTATATCGCGACGCCGTGGCCTTCGCCGTACACCCGCATACCCACGACCGGCTTCATCAGTGCGCTCTCGGCCGTCAGCTTCAACCTGGCGATCAACTACTCCTGCAACTGGACGGGCAATGTGCAGATCGTCGTGCACCACGCGGACGGCGACAGCTGCGTCTACACGTACGGGCCGTGGAAAGCCAAACCCGGCATCGGCACAGGAGTCGTGCTGACCGATCCGATCAAGGGACGCGTCTACGCCAAGAAGCTCCGCCTGCAGAATCCTGTCGGCGGCGAACCGGTGAAATGGCTGTCGTTCAGTATCGAGGCACCGTCCGACGTCATCATCGCCGGCTCAGGACGGCGTTGGGAAGGAAGTGCGCTCGTCCCTGGCTCCGAGTCCCTCGAGGGATACGATCAGGCCGCGACCGACGCGCTCTTCACATTCGAAACGCCCGTCCGCGCCGGCAGTATCAGCGGAGAATTCAACCTCGTCGTCGCTCGCGACTCGGGAGCGACGGGAACGCCGGTCATCCGGTGGACCACCTATGACGATGAGGGCAACGCCCTCGCGACCGACACGGTCGGGATCACCGGCACCGTGCTCACGATCAAGGGCAATGGCGGCATGTCGCTCGCGGGCGATTTCGAGCTGCTCGCGTCCTTCCCGAATCCCGCCGCGCACGCGACCACCATCAATTACGCGTTGAAGAAGGCGATGACCGTGCAGCTCGAACTGTACAATCAGCTGGGCGAGCGCGTCGCCGGGATCGTGAGCGGCTACGAAAGCGCCGGATTGCATTCCGCGCAATTCGACATGTCGGGACTCGCGCCCGGTTCGTACTACATCCGCCTGTCATCCGCGAGCGGATCCGTCACCAAACCGCTGATTATCACCCGGTAAGGCGGCGTCGAAAAAGAAACCGGACCGTCCACTTCATGTGGGCGGTCCGGTTTTTCAATGGACCACCAGGATCAGTTTCGTTCGCAGGAGACGGTTCTACCCCCGTCACGTGCCCGCTTGAGCGTCGGGATTTCGAGTTCGAACGTTCGAAGCCAGGATTGAGCGGGGTATCAGGATTCACCGGCCATACCGTTGAATGGATCTGTCCACCACGTACCTGCCCTGCACGATCCAATTGCGGCCGGCGCCCCCCAGACGCGATGCGGATGAGTGTCCCAGCGATCGGACCGGGACGTCCTGCGAGGGGCAGAATTCTTCCCCGCTGATATATCCGCCATTTTGCGTAGCTTTAAGTTTATTCACTTTGCAGTGAGCTTTGTGAAACCGCTGTTTGCATGGATTCGAAAAATGTACGATTGGGTCGAGGGCTTCTCGACCAAACCGGGCGCGCTGTGGGCGCTGTTCATCCTTGCGTTCGCGGAGTCGTCGTTCTTCCCCATCCCGCCCGATGTGCTGCTGATCGCCCTGGCCGTGACAATGCCGAAGAGCTCCCTGCGTTTCGCGGCGGTCTGCGCGCTGGGATCGGTGCTGGGCGGGATGTTCGGCTACTTCATCGGCTACGAGCTGATGGAGATGATCGGACGCCCGATCATCGATTTCTACAACGCGGGTGCGTACTGGGTACAGGTCGAGACGGCCTACAGGGGTCCCATCGGCGTGTGGTTCCTGCTCGCGGCGGCGTTCACCCCGATCCCCTACAAGGTCGCGACAATCGCGGCCGGTGCGACGCAGATGCCGTTGCTGCCGTTCTTCGTGGCTTCGTCGGTGGGACGCGCGGCGCGTTTCTTCCTCGTTGCGGGACTCATCTGGAAATTCGGTCCCTCGATCAAGATCTTCATTGAAAAGTACTTCGATAAATTGTCGATAGCCTTCGTGGTCCTTCTCGTTCTGGGCTTCGTGGCTGTGAAGTACGTGTTCTAGCATCCCGGGAGCGTCGCACCGCCGCGGCAGAAGGGAGCACCGGGTTCACCATCTCGAAAGCACTTTCAGCGCCTGAAACAGAACGCCCCGCCGGTTGGCGGGGCGTTTTCATATCCATCACGGATGAGCCGGATCGCTCATCCTCTGAGCGATGGTTCAGTTCTTCTTGGTGTCGTTGGTGCTGGTGCTGGTCTTGTGCGCCATCGTGCACTTGTCGTCGCACTTGTCGCCACACTCATGCTTCGAGGCCATTTTCTTCACTTTCGTGGCGCCATGGTCGCAGCAGCCGCCTTTCTTCGCCTCGGAGCTGCAATTCTCCATCTTGTCTTTCTTGGTCACTTCCTTCGGCTTGTCCTGCGCGGAAGCGGTGGTCAGGGACATCACGAGCGCGAGCATCGCGACGAGGCTGAGAACCTTTTTCATATGAACTCCTGTATGGATGAATGGTGGTGTATTCGGATGCGAACTGTCTTGAATATAGACTGCCCCGAAAGAAAATCCAAGTCATAAAATCCGAACTAAATCCCGGATTGGCAAGGGAAATCGCGTGGTCTTCATCCGGGGAGGTCCATGGTCCCGAGATCGAACCGTGTCCCTTGTTGCCGAGATGATCTTCGATTGGTGCCCTCTCCTGCCCCCATTCCGGTCCGAACCATACGTGCGGCATCCACCACGATCAGAACTTGATGCGTATCGACAACGGATACAACGACGACATTTCCAACGTGCCTGGCGAACCCTCGTGCTGATCGACCACCCATGTCGCGACGAAGTATCCGATCGCCGCGCCGGCAAAATCATCGGAGGTCCAGTGCTGGTCCTGGTAGACGCGAGAAATGAACGTCAGTGCCGCCGGTATGTACGCCGCGATCTTCAACCAGGCAGGTTCGACGTTCCGGGAGAGCACAGTGGACAGGACGAACGCAACCGTGTTGTGTCCGCTTGGCATCGACTGGTATTCCGATTCAAAGAATGCGGGAAACGGGCGGAATGTGCGGGATCCCCTGTCATTGAAAGGCCTGCTCCTCCCGATCGCCAGCTTCAGGACATAGGTGATCGCACCGGCATAGAGCGATGCCTGGCCGATCTCATAACCGATTTTCCGTGCCTTCGTATCATTGGCCACCAATGAATACAATGTGAAGCTGCTGGTGAGCACGGCAGGCGTATATACCTCTCCCCACATCCTTCCGAATTCGACAGGAGCGCTCCGGTAATATCGCCTATCCTCCAGGACCGCATCGCGGACCGGCTGATCTGCGGTTACCATCAACAGGTATGTTCCGGCACCCACGCTCGCGAGTTTCAACCAGTCGGCGCACGCCCACCGCGTCGGCTGTTTCAGGAAGGACCATGTCTCTTCGCCGAACTGTTCGAATGTATACGGGAGCTGCCGCGTGGGAGCCTGCGTCTCCACCGATTGCGCCGTCAGTGGAGAGCCGCACGGCAACATCATCAGGAAAACGAAAATGAATCTGGCCATCACGGCGCCATCAGGATTGATCTGCAATATGGAAGTCGTCTCATTTTTCGCATGACATGGGTGGGGGAAGATATGCGGGACGCGTGTCAGCGCAGTGCGCGCACGCTTTCGAAACAGATGATTCCGGTCGCGACCGCGACGTTGAGCGACTGTTTCACGCCGTACATGGGAATCTCGATCGCCATATCGCACAGAGCGAGCGCCTCATCCGACACACCGGCGATCTCGTTGCCGACCACGATGGCCAGCGGAAACAGTTCCGCCGTGAGTCCGAAGCACGATACGCTGCCGGCGGTATGTTCCAGGGCGGCGATCCGCCAGCCCTCCGATTTCAGCCGCAGCAGCGCGTCGGAGACGTTGCGAACGTACTCCCACGGAACCGTTTCGTCCGCACTGAGCGCGGTTTTCGAAATCTCCTTGCGCGGGGGATATGGCGAATAGCCGCACAGGTACAGCTTCTCCACGAGCGCTCCGTCGCAGCTGCGGAATATCGATCCGACATTGTAGAGCGACCGCACATTGTCCACCACGATCACCAGCGGATGCCGTTTCTTCCCGGCGATCTCCTCGACCGGTGTCCGCACAATCTCCTCGTGCCGGAGTCTTCTCAACGGATTCACTTGTCCTTTTAGATCATGATCCGGCATCAACAAGATCGCTCCCAATCATACCTGCATTCCATCTTTCCATCTTTCCATCATTCCATCATTCCATCCTTCCATCTTTCGATCATTCCATCATTCCATCTTTCCATCTTTCCATCTTTCCATCTTTCCTTATTCCCTTCTTCCCTTCTTCCACACAATCAATCTCTCCTTCCCCCGCCTCGGCTTCACCGATGTTTCCGGAATGCTCTCGTGCATGAAGATGAAGTTCCTCTCCGCATCGCGCTTGAATTCCTCGGGATCGATGGCGAACGGGGGACCACCGGGACGTCCGTCCAGAGGGAACAGCAGCGCGAGCAGCAGTCCTCCGGGACGCAGGACTTCCGCGGCAAAGTCGAGGAACTCCTTCCGCCGCGCGGGCTCGATCGCGCAGACGCAGGTGTACTCGAGCAGCATATCGAAGTGGGCGGGATAGGTTTCTCCGAGCGGAAACATATCGGCCTGCAGCAGCTGCAGCTCGACGCCAAGTCTTCCCTTCTCCGCATGCAGCCACTGGAGGGGCTCCACGGAGAAGTCGACAGCGGTCACATCCCAGCCGCGTTCGGCGAAGTGCAGCGCGTCATGACCCCGTCCGCTGCAGGGGACGAGCACGCGGGGCGGACGGTCGAGCGCAGAGAAATCGGGTCCTCCCAACGGACGGAAATCCATCTCGTACCGGTCGAGCAGATCGACGAACACGGGTGTCGGCGTGCCCATGTCCCAGCCGTCGCGCTCTTCGCGGTAGGCCGCGTCCCAGAATTCCGGCGCGTTTATATCGGATATTCCCATCCCGTATCTACCCTTCCCGCCGGTGCCAGTCGGTTTTCGGCGTATACGATCGCAGCAGCGCGCGCTGTTCGGCGTGCCGGCGTTCGGCGAGCGCGATGAGGCGGTCGAGGAGCTCCGGATACGGAATTCCCACTGCCGCGAACAGCTTCGGGTACATGCTGATCGACGTGAAGCCCGGGATCGTGTTGATCTCGTTGATGAAGAGTTCGCCCGTCGTGCGCGAGAGCAGGAAGTCCACCCGCGCCATGCCCTCGCAGTCGAGCGTGCGGAAGGCCTTCACCGCCAGCGTGCGCACGCGTTCCACCATCTCCTCGGGCAGGTCGGCCGGGATGTGCAGCGCGGAGGAATTGTCCACGTACTTCGCGTCGTAGTCGTAGAAATCGTTGCTCGGCACGACCTCGCCCGGAATGCTGGCGACGGGATCCTGGTTGCCGAGGACGGCGACCTCGATCTCGCGTGCTTCCGGCACCGCGCATTCGACCAGCACCTTACGGTCGAACAGCGCGGCGTGGCGCAGCGCCGTGATCAGTTCCTCGCGATTGCGCGCCTTGCTGATGCCGACGCTCGATCCGAGGTTGGGGGGCTTGATGAAGAGCGGCATGCCGAGCGTCGCCTCGACCTCGACGGCGATTTCCTCGGCACGCTCGCGGACATCCGTGGAATTGTAGTGAAGGAAGGCCGGGACCGGCAGACCGTCATCGCGATGCAGACGCTTCTGCAGCACCTTGTCCATCGCCACCGCGGAGCCCGCGACGCCCGCACCCACGTAGGGAAGATCGGCGAGTTCGAAGAGTCCCTGCATCGTGCCGTCCTCGCCGAAGGTCCCATGGAGCACGGGGAAAGCGACATCGATGGGGATCGACTCCCATTCAGCTTCTGACTGCACGCGCAGTGCGCGGAGCGTGGGATCGGCAGGGAGAATGCAGGGACGGCAGTCCGCGGACGGATCGGTCTCGCCCTGCCGCAGGTACGACATCGCGCCCGCGCCGGTCCACCAGCGTCCCGCCTTGTCAACGCCCACCGGGACGACGACATAGCGCGCGGGATCGAGCGCCTTCATGACGGATTCAGCGGAAACCAGCGAGACTTCATGCTCCCCCGAGCGTCCGCCGAACAGCACAGCGATGGTTTTGGTTTTCATGGTGATGGTGAAAATGGAAATGGAAGCAATTTTGAAAATTACGTTGAGGTTGGGGGAGATGCAATGGTGGGGTAGGGGGCATATGCGCTAACTTAACCGTAGCCCTTGCATGCACTTCGCTCTTGCCCGC
>CAZWNO010000009.1:0-66789 GCA_964635845.1 uncultured Chromatiales bacterium | reverse complement strand
AGAACTACAATTACAGGGCTTTCGCCGGCTGCGACATCGCGTTCGAATCGGGGGCGTGGCGCGTCCGCTCACTGGATCTCTACTTCAGTTCCAGGAGGAGGTTCTAGGATGGCATCATGGATTCACTCCCTCCCCGGCCGCGACCGCCGGCTTCTATCCCTGCTGACCGCCGTCGCGATGATCATCCTTCCTGCATCGTTCAACGCCTGCTCCGACAGCGGTACGGAACCGGATATAATCGACGTTCAACACATTCGGGAAACGACGCTCCGGTTCATGACGGAACTGCATTGGGATTCCCATTGCGCCTTTGTCACTTTTGCATCCGCGGAGGGCACGCCGCGTGATAGCAGTCTCGGGGAATTTTCGCCCCTCCCGGCCGCGTCGTATCAGCGGCTCGACGATATCACACATCCGATGCGTCCATTTGAGGAATGCACGCTCCACCTCGGCGGAGTGTCTCATCCGGATTTCGAGCAGCGGGGTGTCTGCATATGGGCGGGGGATGTGACGCGCATCGGTGCGAACGAAGTCGTGGTGTACGGCGGTTATTACGTGGGCGGACTCGGAGCGGCGGGGTACCTCGTCCGCCTCGAGAGAAATCAGGGGATCTGGGAAGTCGTGGATTTCGATATGTTGTGGATCAGCTGACGCGCGCCCGACAGCAACGCGCCTACCGCATGATCACCACGGTCTTCGCCGGCAGACCGTCGACCCGCAGGTAATAGGTGCCTGGATGCAGGCCGTACAGCGGGATCGTCGCGCGCTGCTCTCGTCCGGGCGATGCGGCGATTTCGCGGATCTGGCGGAGGCGTCCGAGTGCGTCATGCAATGTCAGCCTGTGCGTCGATCCCGCGGCCGGACGCAACAGCACGTGCAGCATATCCCGGGCGGGATTGGGATACGCGTCGATTTGCGGAGTCTCCGGTCCGTTATTCGTAATATCCGAGGTTTCCCCGTAACGGCGCAGGGCGAGCTGGTCGAACCAGGCCTCGCCGGTGTGACTCCGGAAAAGTACGTACACGCTGCAGTAATCGATCGGCTTTTCCGGACGGATGACGAAAGAAGAATATTCCCAGTCATGCGTGCCGGTCGCGAAGCGGGCGCACTGGCCGTAGAGCGATGTTCCGTCCATGTACCGGCTGTCCACATACAGCGCGTAGTTGTTGTCCGGGTTTCCACTCACGTCGATGCATTTCGACCATCCCGATATTTCCAGCGCCCGGGCGCTGTCCTGTTTCAGATCCACCCGCACGTACACCCCGCGGAAATCGCTCAGGCTGTCGTTGAGGACATGCACCGAGCGGCTGCCGCTGCGCGCATGCATGCCGCTGACGTCGTAGTCGAATCCTTTCGAATACCCACGCCAGTAATCCGGCGTGCCGTCGTCGTTGTTATCGATTTCGAAGCTGTAGTTCAGCAGCAGGTTCCCCGCGTCGCCGCTTTCTATCGTAACCGTGACATGTCCGATGGTGACGAGCCCCGTGGCGGCGTACACGCTCACCGGCAGCCGCGCGCTGTCGGGGGGAGCGCCGACGGGAATCGTGAACGCCGCTTCGAACCAGACGGGCTGCTCGGGACTCCCCGCCGAGGCGGGCTGCAGCGGCAGTTCGCGCGGTCCCCCGATCGCGCCCGCATCGAGCACGACATGCAGCGGCAGTGCGGCATCGCTGCGCCATCGCGGCGCGGACGGATCATGCGCCAGGATGCGCACCGTGCAGGGCGTCGTGCCATCGGAAGGAATGCGCTCCGGCTCCACTCTCGTCGAATCGATCACGGGAGAGGACAGCGTTTCGTCAGGATTCATGTTCAGGTAGATGCGCGCCGTGCCTGATGCGAGGGTGTCGCTTTCATGGACCGCTTCGATGCGGCCGCCGTCCGTGGTGATGCTTCCGAGAGCGGTGACGCTTTTTCTTCCACGCGCATCGGGATACACAACCGGGACGGTGCCGGCGTTCACCACGACCGTGCCGTGCTCGAACTCGCGGCGGTGATAGCGTCCGCTTCCGTTGACATGCGCGAGGGTATCGACGTCGAGCGCGGCGGACTCCAACGACGCGCCGAGTGGAATATCGAATTCCGGAAAATGCGAAAGCTCCTGGTAGCTCGTCGCGTTGGCGAACATCGAGAGGCTGTCGGCGACCATCAGGTAGCTGGCGAGTGTGTACAGCCGGCCGGGAATGTCATCGAAGGGAGCGCCGCCGAGCGACATCCAGGTCTTGCGATAGGCATGCGCGGCGGAGAGGCCGCGGTTGCAGCTGTTGCGCCAGCTCGCGCCGCGCACGAGTCCGGACCAGTGCGTGTAGGCGAATCCCTCCGTCATCCCACCCTCGGTGTGCGCGAGCAGACTGTCGGAGACGTCGGTGTAGAGTCCGTTGAAGTATGCTGGACGCGGCGCGATCGCAAGGCGGATGCTGTCGAGCATCCCATACAGATCAGCGCGCCACTGCAGTTCGTCATATGGCACCGGAGGATATGCGTCGCCTCCGTAGCTTGCGATACGATACCAGGTGTCGTCCTCGAACAGACCGCTGTAGCCTTGCCGCGAGAAGGCTTGGAGAATCTGCGCTATCGTCTCCTGCCGCCATGTGCTGCTGCCGACGTTCATGACATAAAAGCCGTACGTATCGTTTTTCACGCGATTGTTCACGTTCGTATGCCACGTCCCCTGCGCGGGATATATCGTGCGTACGCCTCCGGACCATATTTCCGCCTTGTACTCGTACCCGCAGTTGCTGCGCAGTCCCGTGATGTCGACGGAGAAATCGCTGGTCCAGCTTTCGCCGTTCCACGAAGCGGGCATCCTTTCACGGGAATGGTTGAGCGTGTTGCTGCGATCGGTATCCGCGACGATGAAGATGGAATCCGGACGCATGCTCCCGGCCGTGCGGAGTTCGATGTGATTTTCAACCGCGGTCGCGGATCGCGATTCGCTGACGGCGGACGGCCAGACGACCATCGGCGTCTGCGCGCTGTACCACCGTACAGGGAAACCATAGTTCAGCAGTGAACCGTCTTCAAGCTCTGCGTCGACACGGAGGAAGACCGTCGACTTCGGAAGACGCACGCGCACCGGCACCGTGGTGATGAGCGAATCGATCAACGCGTGCGCGCTTCCGAGCGAATCGAGACTCGAACGCAGTCGGTAGCCCTTCACCGGCAGCGATCGCCGGTCCGGGATCCAGGCTATCGTCGCAGTGTCGCCGCTGATCGTGACCGACAGTCCCGATGGCTCCGTGGAATGCATGAACGCCGCCTCGTCACGGTCCACTGCAGCGAATTCCGGAAAGTAAGGATATATCGCCACCATGTCGCGATAGCGCAGTATCGGGATATCGGGCGCGACCGCGCGCATCATGGGTATGTCGGCGCTGCCCGCTTCGTCGATGAGAACGAATCGCCGCGCGGCGAACTCCGCCAGGAAGCGGTCACCGTGCACGGCGTTGTAGTTCACCAGGTAGGCACGCACCCCGCGCGACGTATAGCCCGCGGGCTGCGCGGACAACATGGCGGAGAGCAGGGCGAGAGACAGGACGGTCAATACGGAGCAGCGCATGAGAATCTCCGTTATTGGAATAAACGGACCCGAGAGTGCGGACTTCACAATATATGTCATGTCCCGCTGTCTTCGCGCTTCCGTGCTTCAACGCTCGCTGCGCCAAGCCCGGCGGCACGGCCTGTTACCCAGGCCCAGAGAAAGTTGTAGCCGCCGATGGGACCGAACACGTCGAGCACTTCACCGCAGAAAAACAGCCCCGGATGTTTCCGGCTTTGCATCGTATGCGGATCGACTTCGGCAAGGTCCACGCCGCCGCCCGTGACTTCCGCGACGCGGTAACCTTCGTGGCCTGACCAGGGCAGCGGACAGCGCAGCAGCACGTCGAGCAAGCGCCGGCGTTCGTCCTTCCGCAGCTGCGGCAAGGGGCGTGAGTATTCCACGCCGGAATGTTCGCATAGCGCGGCTGCGAGCCGCTCCGGCAGCTCTTTCCGAAGCGCGCCCAGCACCGTTCCCGCCTGTGCGTTGCCGAGACGGCGTGTCCATTCTTCCTCGGAAATGTCCGTCCAGCGTACGAGCAGCCGTGCATCGCGGCGGCCTTCATCCAACGCACGCACGAGTACATGCGAGACATCGAGCACGGCGGGACCGCTGTATCCGCGATGCGTGAACAGAAAGGCGTCCCGCGCGGTTGCCGATCGTGCACTGTCGCGCGCGGTGATTTCCACCGGCAGCGCGATGCCGGCGAGCGCATTGAAACGCGCGGCATCCGCGGTCACCGGCGTCAGGGCGGCGTAGGTCGGATTCACTTTCAGGCCGAGTTTCCGGGCGAAGATGAAACCGCTGCCATCGCTTCCGGTCCCGGGAACGGAAAGACCGCCTGTCGCGACCACGACAGCATCGACCCGCAGCGCCGGCGCAGCGGCAAGTTCTATCGTCCATCCTCCGTCGAGCGGAGCGATCCCGGTCACCAGTGCATGATCGTACAGCTTCGCCCCGCGAACGCGGGCTACCTCGAGCAGTCCGTCGCGCACGTCCCGCGCCCGCTGCGATGCGGGGAAAAACTTGCCCGTCTCAGCTTCCTTCACGAGGGGCAGGCGAATCTCCCTTTCGAAGAAATCGATTTGTTCGCGCAGCGGCCAGGATCGGAGCATTTTCTTCAGCGAGTTCGCTGAGGAATCCGTCACGAAACGCGATGTGTCCACTTCCGAGGGAAGGATGTTGCAGCGGCCACCGCCGCTGATGAGCACCTTGCGGCCACCCTCCGCCGTGCGCTCGAGCAGCAGCGTTTCCGCGCCGGAGCGCGCGGCGAACACCGCGGCCATCAGTCCGGCCGCACCGGCGCCGATGATGGCGACGCGGGGAGGCGTCGCGTTCTCACCTTGAAGAGTAACCACAGATTACACGGATTGCACAGATTGGTTTTGCATGGCACTGATTGTATGCTCAGTGTGATTTCTCCCAAAGATACGAAGCATCGGAGATCGATATCGGTGTTTTGTCCCGGGTCCGTGATTCTTCTGGTGATTGGCTACGACACCCAGACGATGGCGCTCGTCTGCACCTGCCACTTCCCGCCGAGTTTGCGCAGGAACACTGCCCAGCCGACGCCGGCGAGAGAATCCGGAATCGCCGAGAAGTACACGACGGCCGAGGTGCGGGTGGAATTGAATCCGACGCGCGAGAGCGTCGTCACGCCTGTGCAGTGCGGGTAGAGGCGGTAGAGCTCGTCATACCCGCCGGCCGAGAGGATGCCCTCGATCTGCTGCCCGGTGAGCAGGACGTATTCTGCGTCGATGACGAGCTTCCTCTCGATCGTCGCCTTGCGGGCGTTTCGCGTCTCGTAATCCTGCAGTGCATCATCGGGCACTTTCAACTGTCCGCGCAGGTATGCGGCCGTCGCGGAATCAGTGATTGGGTATCCGGCGGTCTCGCTGCACAAAACGAGGATATCGTCCTTTTCCCATACGGCCATCGAGTCGAGAGTCGCGGACCACACGGCATATTCCTCATCTTCGAGATCGTTCGAGGGAACCACCACCGGATCATCGTCACTGCATGCGCTGAGGATCAGCAGCGGGACGATGATCGGAAAAATAATTCGCATGCTCATGGTCGAACCCGGTATGTGTGAGATGCACGATAGACACGGGGTGGGACAAAGAGTAACAGTGAATGACACGGATCGGTATGTATCGCTGACCGGAATCAAGAGCTCCGGCGTTGTCACGGAGGATATGCCCCGGCTCCGCGCTCTGATCGGTGCGATGCGATTCCGCGGGCCGGAGTTCGCATGTTACAGGTTCAACTCGTCTTTCAAATACTGCCCGGTGAAGCTGGCCTCGCAGCGCACAAGGTCCTCGGGAGTGCACTCCGCGACGACGTAGCCGCCTTCGCCGCCACCTTCCGGCCCCAGATCGATGATCCAGTCCGCGGTCTTGATGACATCGAGATTGTGTTCGATCACGACCACGGTATTGCCCTTCTCGACCAGCTGTCCGAGCACGTTCAGCAACATGCGGACATCCTCGAAATGCAGTCCCGTCGTAGGTTCGTCGAGAATGTACAGCGTGCTTCCCGTTCCCACCTTCGAAAGTTCGGTCGAGAGCTTGACGCGCTGGGCCTCGCCGCCGGACAGCGTCGTCGCCTGCTGGCCGAGACGGATGTAGCCGAGACCCACGTCGTGCAGGGTCTGCAGCTTGCGACGGATGCGAGGAATCTCGCTGAAGAAATCCAGAGCTTCGGCGACAGACATATCCAGCACATCGGCGATGGATTTCCCGTGAAAGCGCACTTCCATGGTCTCTCGATTGTAGCGCTTCCCTCTGCAGACTTCGCACAGCACGTACACGTCGGGCAGGAAATTCATTTCGATTTTCCGCACGCCGTCACCGCCGCAGGCGTCACAGCGCCCGCCCTCCACGTTGAAGCTGAAGCGTCCGGCGTTGTAGCCGCGGATTTTCGCCTCGGGAAGATTGGTGAACAGGTCACGGATGAAGGTGAAGAGTCCGGTGTAGGTAGCCGGATTAGACCGCGGCGTGCGGCCGATCGGCGTCTGGTCGATGTCGATGACTTTGTCGATGTGCTCGAGTCCCTCGATGGACGTATACGGCAGCGTTGCCATCGTACTCCGGTAGTACCTTTTCGCGAGCAGCGGATACAGGGTCTCGTTGATGAGACTCGACTTGCCCGAACCGCTGACGCCGGTGACGCAGACGAAGGTTCCGAGCGGAAGGCGCAGATCCACGTTCTTGAGATTATGTCCCCGTGCCCCGCGCAGCAGCAGACTGCGACCATTGCCCGGCCGCCGCCGAGCCGGTACGGCGATCCTGCTCTTCCCGCTCAGATAGGCTGCCGTGAGCGAACCCTTGGTGGTGATACGCCGCAGCATCGCTTCCTCGGTCAGGCTGTTCGCCTTGCGTGACGCGATACCGTTGGTACTGGAGTTTCCGTTCCCGTTGCGTCTGCCGTTCCCGTTGGGGCTGCCGTTCCTGTTGCGGCTGAGCAGCTCCTTGACCGTACCCTCGGCCACGACTTCACCACCGAATTCTCCCGCGGCGGGTCCCAGGTCGATGACATAATCCGCGTTTTCGATCATTTCACGGTCGTGCTCGACGACGATGACGGAATTCCCAAGATCGCGCAGCTGCTTGAGCGATTCGATCAGGCGCGCGTTATCGCGCTGATGCAGGCCGATCGACGGCTCGTCGAGGATGTAGAGCACGCCGACCAGCTGCGTTCCGATCTGGGTCGCGAGACGGATGCGCTGTGCCTCGCCACCGGACAGTGAACGCGCGGAGCGGTCCAGCGTCAGGTAATCGAGTCCGACATTCGACAGGAATCCCAATCGCGACGTGATCTCCTTGAGGATCTGTGTACCGATCTCCTTCTGCCTGGGAGTCAGGGAGAGCGATTGAAAGAGTGTCAGCGCCTCCTTTACCGAAGCGCGGGATACGTGGTGGATCGAATGGCCGTCGATCAGCACGGACAGACTTTCAGGGCGCAGACGGCCGCCGAGACACGACGGACATTCTCTCGTGCTCATGAACGATTCAGACCATTCCCTGATGCTGTTGGACGTGGTGTTTTCGTAGTACTGCTTGAGGCTCGCGAGCACGCCCGCAACGCTGTGATTGTACTGCGAGACCCGTCCGTCGGGATGCGTGTATTCGATGCGGTACTTTACCTTGCCGCTGCCGTGGAGCAGTATCTGCATCGCTTCCTCGCTGATATCACTGAGCGGGGTATCGAGATCGAAGCCGAATTTGTCGGCCACCGCCTTGATCTGCGCCCACCACCATGTGCGCCGCGGTTTACCGAGGGGCACGAGACCTTCCTGATTCAGCGACTTCGCGACGTCGGGAATGATCAAGTCGAGATCGAATTCGCGCGACTCGCCAAGGCCGTCGCAGGTGCTGCAGGCTCCGTAGGGCGAGTTGAACGAGAAGGAGTTCGGCGCGGGTTCCTCGTAGCTGGTGCCGCAGACGGGACAGGAATTCTTCTGACTCATCAGAATATCCTCGCCGTTGACGTCCACGATCACCACGCCTTCGCCGAATTTCAATGCGATCTCGAGCGAATCTGTCAGGCGCGCGCGCGCGTCGGCATTGACGACAAGGCGATCGACGACGATTTCGATGTTGTGGATCTTGTAGCGATCCACTTTCATTCCGTCCTCGATCTCCCGAAGTTCTCTGTCCACCCGGACCTTGGTGAATCCGTCTTTCTGGATCTCCTCGAACAGCTCCCGATAATGTCCCTTTCTGCCGCGCACGACCGGCGCGAGAATGACGATGCGCGTTCCTTTCTCATACCCGAGCACCCGGTCGACCATCTGGTCGAGACTCTGCCGCTGCACCGGGGAACCGTCCCTGTGACAATATTGGATCCCTGCCCGCGCGAAGAGCAGACGGAGATAATCGTAGATCTCCGTTACCGTACCGACGGTGGAACGGGGATTCCGGCTGACGGTTTTCTGCTCGATTGAAATCGCCGGGCTCAGTCCGTCGATGTTGTCCACATCCGGACGTTCCATGCTCCCGAGGAACTGCCTGGCGTAAGCGGAAAGACTTTCCACGTAGCGCCGCTGGCCTTCGGCGTAAATGGTGTCGAAGGCCAGGCTCGACTTGCCGGATCCCGACAGGCCGGTGATGACGACCAGCTGCTTCCGTGGGATGTCGACGTCGATATTCTTGAGATTGTGTTCCCGCGCGCCGCGGATGGTGATGAAGTCCTGTTCCATCGCTCTGTGTGAAGCCGTCGATTCCGCTACCGTGATTTCAATCTTCTAAAATGGAGAAACGTCCGCTTGGAGCAAAACAGTTCACACGGTGAGATTACTGCCGGAAGCGCTGACAGAGACATAGCCGTCCGGCTCTCCTTCGCCCGTGGGTCCACCGATCGCCACGATGTGCGGAGATCAGTCCAGCTGTCCGAGGATGTTCTCGATCTTCGCCCGCGCATCGGCCGGAGGATTCAGCGCCAGTGCTCTTTCCAACAGTGCGCGCGCCTCCTCTATGTGCTCCTTCATGTGCAGGTAGCTGGTCGCGACTATGAACAGGTACTGGGGATTCTTGTCATAGCGCTGCAGGCCGTCATGGAACTCCGTCTCCCCGGAAATTTTGTCTCCCCCGAGATACAGGCTTGTTCCGTACATGCCGTCGACACGGCGATCGCGGAAATCCGCTGCGCGCACTTCCGCGAAAAAAGGAATTGCCGCGGAGAAATCCTGCTTGAGGTATTGCCCGGTACCGCGCAGGATATTTCGCGCCGTCAGGCATCCGGACCGTTCCGCGAAGGTGTCGATGCGCGGCGACATGTTCTGCATATTTCCATAGGTGACCGATTCGATCGCCATCACCGCCGCGAGTGAATCGATCTGCTTGAGATTGATCGCGTAATTGCCCTGCCGCCCGCGCGACCGCAGTTCCGCGGCGGTGCGCTCCAATCTGTCGAGTACCCAGTTGTTAAGCAGCATGTACTTCTCCGGCTGACTTTCGGCATGATACAGAGCGTTGGCGATGAGCAAGCGGTACTGCTCGGTGTATCCGACGATTTCGACCATGCGCTGCAGAATCTCCCCCTCCCAATCTGCGTCGCCCGCATGCACGGCCTGCTTGCGCAGCGCCTCGTACCCGCTCAGCGCATAATCGCCGTACATGTGCTCGTCGTCGAGCGTCATGATTTCCGCGAATCGCGCCGTCGAAGCGTCGACATTCACGTTCACCGCGATCCACGGCACGACGAACAGCGCGGCAACGACGCCCGCTTGCAGGAAGTACGCAGCTTGCGGGTCGCGCATCGCACCGCGCAGGTTTCCCCGCAGCACCTCGACCAGCGTCGTGACGACCAGCACGCCCAGCGGAGCGGCGATGTCCCAGTCCCGCGCGAGCCCGAGCGAGGTGTTCGCGAAGAAAAGGAATAGAAGAAATGAAAATCCGGCAATCAGATGGAACCGCAGCGCCTCCCCGCTCCCGTTGACCGGTTTCCGCGATTCGGCTTTCTCGTTCCGCTTCCCGCCGCGCATACGCGCTCCCTGGAGCAGCAGGAGAATCAAGGGGAACGCGCCCAGGAGCAGCAGCAGGTTCACCAGGTCCAGGAGATGATAGGACGAGAGCAGCGTGTAGGAAAGCGTGCCCGCGGGCGTGTGTACCGGCAGAAGTGGCATGATCACGCGACTGTCGGATTGATGGAAACCCAGAGCGAAATACGCAGCGAGCGCCAGTATGCAGAGCCCGGCAAAACTGATTGCGAGGGCGCGGGGCGAGGCTGTGTGCCTCCGCACCAATGCATTCCTGTGCAGGAGCAGGTACAGCACCGAGGGCAGCAGCGCGACCGCCATGTAATGGGCAGCAACGGCGACGATGAAGAGAAGCACCGCGGGCCAGACGGGACGCCCGCCGCGCAGCGCGGAGGCACCGGCGAACAGATAGGCGGTCACGGCGAGAAAAACAGGGAGGTACATTTCCGCGTAACTGAAGAAGAACAATCCTCCACCGGTACCGATGAGGAGCAGCAGCAGCGGAAGCCGCAGGCGCCGGTCCTTTTCCATATGCAGCACGACACCCAATAGCACGACGCCCAGCAATGAGATGCAGAAGAAAGGAAACAGCGGCGTCTTCGGCAAGGAAAGTCCGATCGAATACATGACAGTGGGAATCGCGACGGCAAAAAGATGAAGGAACGCACCCGCGAGGGGAGCGGACTGCACATTCAGAAGCATCGTGCTCGTATATTGCTCCTGCGAGCCGATTTTGTAGACCTCCGCGACCAGCGGTCCTCCGTCGCCGTAGAAGAAGGTCTGCATGGGAGAAAGCACGGCCGCGAGCAGCAGCATCGCGATCCCTCCCCACGCCGCATATGTCCAGTTCAGGCTGCGCCTGGCGAACAACCGCGCGAACAGCGCCTCCGCCGCGGGAAGGGCTGCCAGCAGGGGTAGCACGGAGAACGCGATCAACCACCAGCCGTCGAGGTAGCGGAACATATCCAGTCCCCACGTACGCTGATCGTCGATGACAAGCGCCGCGATGCGCAGACCGACGACGGAGATTGCGGAGATCAGGAGAACATATCTCCTCGTGTACTCGATGCGGTGTTCAGTCATGCGTCCCATCTTATCGCGACATGGAAATAACTTTGAATTTACACGCGCAATGCCAAACAGCAAAGCGTGCGGCGCCGCCGCCGCCGGGGAAGCAGCACGCGCAGGGCCGCTCCACACCGGGCTCAGGACGTGGACGTTTCCCGCCCTTACCTCCTTTACGTAATTTTCGTATTTTAGAAAATTACACGCAGACCGTTCGTTGCGCACCGGAAAACGATGAAAGAAGAACGCGAAGATATTCCTTACAACGTCCGTGAGGCCGGGCATCCCGAAGAACCGGGCTTCGGCGGACATTCCCCTGCCGGTGATGAGACGGATGGAGAGAGCCGCGGAACGGAAAAGGGAAAAGAGAAAGCGGGAGAAGGGAAGGAGATGTCTTTTCTTGACCATCTCGAGGAGTTGCGCTGGCGCATCATCTACAGCATGATCGGTATCGTGGTCTGCGCGGTGGGACTCTGGTTTTTCATCGATCCGCTGATGCAGTACGTGCTGCTGGCTCCGGCCACACAGTACAAGATGCATCTGCAGAACCTGCGTCCCTTCGGACAGGTCTTGATCTATATGCAGGTCGCCGTATTCGGCGGCATCGTCCTGAGCATCCCGAACATCGTCTACCAGATCTGGAAATTCATCGCGCCAGGCCTCTATCCCCGCGAACGCCGCTACATCAGTTCCATCGTCATTTTCACCTCGATCTGTTTTCTCATAGGCGTCGCATTCGCGTATTTCTTCATCCTCCCCGCGGCGCTCCGGTTCTTCGTGACCTTCGGCACGCCGGCCATCGACAACATCATTTCGGTCGAGTACTATTTCGATTTCATTCTCACCCTCATGATCGGCGCGGGACTCGTGTTCGAGCTGCCGATGCTCTCCTTCTTTCTCTCGCGGCTGGGCATCCTTTCCCCGAAGATCATGCGCAAGTTCTGGCGCCACGCCATGGTGGTGAGCGCCTTCGTCGCTGCGCTGATCTCACCCGGACCCGATCCGGTCAGCATGCTCATGATGGCGATTCCGCTGGTTTTTCTCTACGAGATCAGTATCTGGATCAGCAAGTTCAGTCAGAAGAAGGGCGGGAGGGTGGCCGAGTGAATCTCGACACGATCATCGCACCGGTGCAGGGAGATCTCAGGAGTTTCGAAGCGCATTTCCGCCTGGCGCTGAAATCGAACGTCGGACTTGTGGATACAGCCGTCCGTTATGTCATCAAGCGCAAGGGCAAGCGCATTCGTCCCGCCCTCGTCATGCTCTCGGCCGCGGCCTGTGGCGGCATCCGCGAGGCCACGTTCCGCGGCGCGGCGCTGGTCGAATTGCTCCACACCGCAACGTTGATTCACGACGATGTGGTCGACGACGCCGAGACACGCCGCAACTGGCCCTCCATCAACGCCATATGGAAGAACAAGATCGCCGTGCTCCTGGGTGATTACGTGCTCTCGCGCGGTCTCCTTCTTTCGCTCGAGCACGACGACATCGCTTTCCTCCGCTGCACCTCCACCGCCGTCAAGCGCATGAGCGAGGGCGAACTGCTGCAGATTCAGAAATCGCGGCAGCTGCGCAACGACGAGGAGACGTATTTCCATATCATCGGCGACAAGACCGCCTCGCTGCTGGCGACCTGTTGCGAGATCGGCGCGTTGAGCGCGACGCGCGACACCGGCATCGTGGACCGCATGCGCGAGTACGGCGAAAACATCGGTATCGCCTTCCAGATACGCGACGATATTCTCGATTTCACCGGTACGGAAGCCGCGATCGGCAAGCCCGTGGGCGGCGACCTGAAGGAAAAGAAATTCACCCTGCCGCTCATCCACGCCTTCGCGAACGCGCCTTCCGCACGGAGAAGGGAAGTCCTGCGCAGGTTGAAAAGCGGCGTCAAGCGGAAGGACATAGATAATATCGTGCGGTTCGTCGAGGAATTCGGCGGTATCGAATATGCCCGGAAGACGGCAGGGGAATTCCGCGACCGCGCCAAGGCACAGATCGAGGTTTTGCCCGAAAGCGATGCGAAGCAATCGCTGCTTCAATTGGCGGATTTCGTCGTGTCGCGAAAGAAATAGGAAAACCACGAAAACGCGAAGGCACGAAGTAGACACGAAGATTATTTTGGAGAAGAGAATGTCACGATTCCGTTTTGTCGCGCTCTTGATGTTTCTGTCGATCGCCATGCAGGCGCAGCAGATCGAGAAAATCCAGCTGATGCAGGAGACGCCGCAGCGGCCGTTCACCTTCGAGGACATGTATGCGCTGGGCAGGGTGAGCGATCCCCAGATCGCGCCCGACGGGCAGCACATCCTGTACGTCGTCACATTCTACAGCCTCGAGACGAACAAGCCGAACAGTGACATCTGGCGAGTGGACGTCGACGGCAAGAACGCCACGCGCCTGACCGATGCACCCGCGGGTGATTCGCGTCCCCGCTGGTCACCCGACGGCAAGAGCATCGCGTTCATCTCCTCCCGCGAAAACGGTTCGCAGATCTGGGCGATGAATCCCGATGGTTCGGGACAGAAGCGAATGACGAATATTTCGACCGGCATAGACGCGTTCGAGTGGACTCCCCCCGGCACGCATTTCCTGTACTCGTCGAGCGTCTATCCTGACTGCAAGGATGACGCGTGCAACCGCATCCGCGACGAGGAGAAGGAAAGGAATCCCGTCAAGGCACGGATCATCGAGAAGCTGCCCTACCGTGTGTGGAACAGCTGGAAGGATGACAAGTACAGCCACGTCTTTGTCATTCCCGCCGCGGGCGGCATTCCGCGCGACCTCACACCCGGGCCTTTCGACACTCCGCCCATCGACATCGGCGGCGGACAGGATTTCGTCGCCTCGCCCGACGGCAGGGAAATGGCGTTCGTGAAGAACACCGATCCGATGGTCGCCGCGAGCACGAACAACGACATCTGGCTCGTGAACCTGGAAGGAAGCAATGCGCGCTGCATCACCACGACGAACAAGGGCAATGACAATCAGCCTGTGTATTCGCCCGACGGCCGCTACATCGCCTACCGCAGCATGGCGCGTGCGGGCTACGAGGCTGATAAATACGATCTCAAGGTGTTCGATCGTCAGAGCGGGAACACCACACTGCTCACAGAGGGCGTCGACCGCTCGGTGGATGAGATCCTGTGGACGAAGGATGGCAAGCGGCTGCTCTTCACCGCGCAGGATGGTCCCTACATCTCGCTGTTCGAAGTCCCCGCCATGGGCGGAGACGTTCTGCGCGTGATGAAGGGCATGCTCGAGCTGCAGTATGCGCACCTGGACACCGTCCAGATCCTGGAGCTCGGCACCTACCGGCATGGTTTCCGCCTCCATCCCGACGGCGAGCAGCTGGTGTTTCTCGGTGAGCGGCAGAACTATCCCACGGAGGTGATGAGCATCCGCTATGACGGGAAGCGTCTCTTCGACATCCGGCAGCTCACGACGACGAACGAGGCGCTCCTCGACAGCATTGCCATGCCCGCACCGGAAACCTTCACCTTCAAGAGCTTCGACGGCGCCGAAGTGCAGGGATGGATCATCGTCCCTCCCGATTTCGATGCGAAGAAAAAATATCCGATGATCTACCTCGTGCATGGAGGTCCCCAGGGCGTCTGGGCGGACAACTTCCATTACCGCTGGAATACCGCGCTCTTCTCCGCGCCGGGCTTCGTGGTCGTCGCCGTCAACTGCCGCGGCTCGCAGGGCTTCGGCCAGGCGTTCACCGACGGCGTCAACGGTGACTGGGGCGGCGCACCGTACAAGGACCTGATGAAGGGTCTCGACTTCGTGTTGAAGAAATATCCTTTCATCGACAAGGACCGCATCGGCGCGGCGGGCGCGTCCTACGGCGGCTACATGATGAACTGGTTCCTCGGCAACACGAACCGCTTCAAGGCCATCTTCTGCCATGACGGCGTGTACGACCTCACGAGCATGTACGGCGGCACCGAGGAACTGTGGTTCACCGAATGGGAATTCAAGGGCACGCCCTGGACCAACCAGAAGATGTACGACAAATGGTCTCCCAGCCGCAAGGCGGCGAATTTCAACACCCCGACGTATGTCGTTCATGGACAGCAGGACTTCCGCGTCCCTGTCGAGCAGGGCATGCAGCTGTTCACGGCGCTGCAGCGCCGCGGCATCGAGAGCAAGTTCCTGTATTTCCCCGACGAAGGCCATCTCGTGCTCAAACCCCGCAACGCGCAGTTGTGGTACAGCGAGTTCCACGCGTGGTTCAAGAAGCATCTGATGAATTGACCGCCGGATGATCTCTCTCAACAGCATCACGAAGGAGTATCCCGGCAAGGTCCTGTTCAAGGACGTTTCGCTGCGCATAGGCGACAACGAGCGTGTTTCCATTGTCGGTTCGAACGGCACCGGCAAATCCACGCTGATGAAGATCATCACGGGGGAGATGGAACCCGACAGCGGGGAGATCGCGCAGTCGCGCAGCAACACCGTCGGCTACCTCCCGCAGGAGGGCATCCTGCACAGCGGACGAACGCTCTTCGACGAGGCCTCCACCGCCTTCGATGACATCATCGCCATGCACGACCGTGTCGACATCCTCAGCGAAGAGATTTCGCGGCTTTCGCAGGAGGTCCATCCCGACGACGAAATCCTGCATCGCAAGGTGGAGGAACTCGGCGAGGTGCAGCATGTGCTCGAGCATCGCGAGGGGTACAACATCCAGACAAAAGTCGCACAGGTACTGACGGGGCTCGGCTTTGCCGAACGCGACTTCCAGCGCGCCACCGAGGAGTTCAGCGGCGGCTGGCAGATGCGCATCGCCCTCGTGAAGCTGCTGCTCCGCGAGCCCACCATCCTGCTGCTCGATGAGCCCACCAACCACCTTGATCTCGATGCCCTGCAGTGGCTCGAGGAATACCTTCTCGGATATGAAAATTCGATTGTCCTGATTTCCCACGACCGGCGGTTTCTCGACAATCTCACGAGGCGGACGATCGAGATCTCGCTCGGCAAGCTCACCGAGTACAGCGGCAACTACAGCTTTTTTGTCGAACAGAAAGTGCTGCGCATGGAGCAGCAGCGCGCGGCCTACGACAATCAGCAGCAGCAGATCAAGCAGACCCGGCAGTTCGTCGACCGCTTCCGCTACAAGTCCACCAAGGCGCGGCAGGTGCAGAGCCGGCTGCGCATGCTCGAGAAGCTCGAGCCGATCGAACTCGAGGACGAAGAGCGCGGCATCTCCTTCGATTTTCCCGAGCCGCCGCAGCCCGGGCGCTACCTGATGGAACTGCAGGGAATCGCGAAGTCCTACGGCAACCTGCATCTGTTCAGCGGCCTCGATCTGACGATCGAGCGCGGCGACCGGATTGCATTTCTCGGAGTCAACGGTGCGGGGAAATCCACGCTCGCGCGCATCATCGCCGGCATCGAGTCCTTTCAGGAGGGCATCCGCAAACCCGGCCACAACCTCGCGATCGGGTACTACGCACAGAACCAGGCGGAGGAACTGGTACCGCAGAACACCGTGCTCCAGACCCTCGACCTCGTGGCCGCGGGAGAAGTGCGCAAACGTCTGCGCACGCTGCTCGGCTGCTTCATGTTCTCCGGAAGCGATGTCGACAAGCTCGTCTCCGTGCTGAGCGGCGGAGAGAAAAGCCGCCTCGCGCTCGCGAAAATGCTGCTCACACCTTCGAACCTGCTCATCCTCGATGAGCCCACCAACCATCTCGACATGCGCTCGAAAGCCGTTCTGCAGGACGCCCTCTCGCGCTACGAGGGGTCCTTCGTCATCGTCTCGCACGACCGCGATTTCCTCGAGCCGCTGGTGAACAAGTGCATCGACTTCCGCGACGGACATCTCCGCATGACGCTCGGCAGCGTCAGCGACTATCAGCGCAAGCGCGCCGAGGAACTCGAAGAGCATCGCCGGCGCGACGCCGCCGGACAGGTCGTCGAGCGGAAGTCCGCCGTGCACAGCGACCGCGACCGCAAGCGCGAGGAAGCCGCGCGCCGGCAGGATCGCTACAAACGCATCAAACCCCTGAAGAACCGCCTCGACCGCGCCGAAAAGCTCGTCGCCGATCTGGAGTCGAAGAAGACCGACGTCGAGAACGCACTCGCCGACGAAGCGACCTATCGCGACGAGCAGAAGGCGAAAATTCTCACACAGCAGTACCGCGACCTGTCCGTCCAGCTCGATTCCGCCTTCGCCGAATGGGAAAACGTCCAGGCGGAGATCGATGCCATCGATCGGGAATTCGAAGAATAATTGCTTTTCCCCCCGCTTTCATCTATGTTTCTGCGGACAGCCCAGTCCGATTCCTTTTTTTTCTCGCGAGGGAATTTTTCCCCTGTTGATGTGTCATTCGGGCGACCGCGGTGCTTCGGTGTCAGTCACGGTTACAGGAACGATGTGCTTGAAGAAGTGAGTCAGAGCGTCTCACAGGACCTGCAGCTGCAGCAGCGTATCCGTCAAGGAGACAATGCGGCGTTTGCGGAACTCTACGCCGGCTACAAGCAGGGGGTGTACCTTTACTGCACCCGCTTCCTCGGTGACCAGCCCGCGGCGGAGGACATCTTCCAGGAGGTCTTCCTCAATCTTCTCGAACGCGTGCGCGGCGGCGGCGAGATCGAGAATGTGCAGCATTACCTGCTGCGGTCGGCGCGAAACCGCTGCCTCAACGTGATCCGCGACCGGAAGTACCCGAAGGACGTGAGCGAACTCGAAGAATTCCTCCCCGGCGGCGAGAATGTGGTGCCGGGGGAGTATGACGACCTCGAACGCGCGCTGCAGGAACTGCCCGCGGTCAACCGCGAGGCCCTCCTGCTCTGCGAGTACCAGGGCTACAGCTATGACGAGATCGCACGGATGACGGAAGTCCCGGTGACGACGGTGCGCAAACGCATTTTCCGGGCGCGGCTAAGGCTGCGCCAGTTACTTTCCCCGGACAAGAATCGGACTGAAGAACGATGAACTTCGAAGAACAGATATCGGCTTTCATGGACGGCGCGCTCACGCCGCAGGAGGAGACGGAGTTTCTCCACATCCTCTCGGTTTCGCCCGAAAAACGCGCGCTGCTCCATTCGTACCAGGGCGTCAGGGCGGCGTTCGTCTCCAGTGCGCGCAGCTCTTCGGTGCCATCGCAACTGGATGCGGCCATACTGGGCGCAGCCGGAGTGATCGGAGCTGCCGGCGGAGCTGCCGGCGGAGCTGCCTCCGTGGGAGCGGCTGCGGGAGGTACTCTCGGTGCCGCCGGGACGCTTGGAACAATCGGCGCGGGAGGGACGACAGGGGCGGGAGCAGCTGCCGCGGGCGGAGCCGCATTCTGGACGGCAGGCCGCACTCTTACGGCTATCCTTCTGGGGCTTTCACTGTTTACGGGCGGCTACTTCCTGAACGATGCCATTACCCCTGTACCGGACCGAGTGGATCCCGCGGCACAACAGAATCCTCCGTCACCTGCGGATTCACCGGGTACGGCTGTCCCCGCCACCACCGATCCGACCGGTCCGGCGACTCCCTCCGATCCTCGCGCTGTTGCGCAGACCGCTCCGCGCATCGTGTATCGCGATGTGTACGTGACGCGCGTGGACACGGTCTTCATTCCCCGGAAGGAAGCCGCGCCGGTGCTCGCAGCAAAGGACGAGCCGCGCGTCATCGAGCGCTTCGACACGGTATTCGTCGCGCTCATGCAGACCGTGCCCGATCAACGGCCGATCACGATCATCGAACAGCGTACGATTCCGGCGCCGGTATCCTTGCCCGGACGTTTCGAGGTCGAGGTTCAGCGTGAACATCTGACGACCTACCCGTATATTGACTACGGCCGCATCGGCGTGGATCGCGCGCAGCAGCAGTTCGCCGCATCGGTCGGATACGTGTTCGACGACCATCACACGGCCGGCATCACGGCAGGCGAGAAGTCCTTCGCGATGGAGTACTACCGCGTCGAGAACGACTCGCTCTTCCTCTTCCAGCGGCAGCCCGCGCTGTTCTACGGCGCCGGCTTCTACCGTTTCTCGCAGCCGCTGCTGCCCGGCGTCACGCCCGAACTCACACTGCAGCTCGGCGGCTGCGATTATGGTCCCGTCTTCGGCGCCCGCCTGGCCCTGCGCTTCGACCCGCTCGAGCGTTTCAGCATGCTCATCGGCGCCAACGGCGCGCTTCTCGCATACCAGTACAAGGACAATCTCTTCACCAGTCACAGCCTCGGCATATCATACGGCATCCGTTACCGATTCTGAACGTTCCGTTGAGAAAAGAGACACATGCGTACGGAACACGCGGCGGCAGGCGATTTCTCCGCCGCCGCGATTTTTCCACGGGAGCGCTGCTCAGCGCCGCTCTCGTCCTGCTCGCCGTGCTCGCCGCATCCTGTTCTCCCCCCGACGATGATGGTGGCATCGTGATTCCTCCGGTGAAGTGCGACGCCGAATGGCGCGGCGATACGGCGCGCATCGATACCATCATTCGATTTGAGGCCATCGTGGACACCTTCCTCTTTCCGTTGAAGCGCTTTTCCGGCAGCGGACTCCGCGTCAGCCTCATCTGCGTCCCGCCGGATTCGAGCGGAATCCCCGATTCGAACAGACTTCCATGGATGGATATCTACTCGGTCTCCGCCAACTTCCTCGATATTCCCGCGACAGGCCTGCCGTTCAAGGCGGAAATCCCGCCCGGATATTTCCGCGATTTCAGCTGCGCGCGGCTCGCCGTGGCCATGATCGTCGTGTACCATGACGACAATGAGAACAGGCGCTTCGACCAGGGCGAGGCCGTGGTCGGGGCAGGCGAGCAGAGTCTCTATGCGTTCGTGCAGGGAGACCTGAACACCGTGCCGCCGCAGTATAAATTTTCCGCCGCCGGGTCGAACGTCATGATCCGTCTCGATCAGTCGACCGTGCCGCAATTCCAATCGTCACCGGATTACCTCGCCACCATCTTCATCATCAACGTGCGAGGCGACCAGAACCGCTACAACATCCCGTACCCCTGGTACGTATCGTCTCCGCTGTTCCCGTGACGGAACCAAGGAGCTGACACCATGAAACGAATGTTCTTCTTCCTGATCCTCCTCATCACCGCCGCGGGCGTATCCGCTCAGCCGCGCCTCGAACTTCGGCTGCTGAAGTCCAACACGCCGGACTACTACTACTACCAGCTGTACTTCGCCACGTACTGCGGCGACAGCGTGATTTATGAGCTGGACAGGCGGCAGTTGATCTACGAGGAGCAGATCGGACGCGTCGACACCAACGATTTCCAGATCGACCGACTGGCGTCGCGGGAAAGAAATTCCTGCTACGAACTCGTGCTGGCATTCGACAATTCGAGCACCGTGGGAGCGGACCTTCCGACAGTGATCGAGGCGGGGCGCGCCTTCATCGATACCATGTCCAAGACCTGCGACTACGCAGCGATCGTCTCCTTCGATGACCGTCCGACGATTCGAACCTTTCTCAGCAATGACCGTGGCGAGCTGCGCGGCGCCGTTGACGCCATGAGTGTGAGTGGAAGGCGCGCGCTGTATGACGGCATCAGCTCGGGCATCACGACACTCTACACTTCGGGTACTGCGCGCGTGCAGGCCGTGCTGGCCTTCACCACCGGCAACGACAACAGCAGCAGCGTGCATATCGATGATCTGATCGAGGATGCGCACCGGCACGGCGTGCGTGTATTCATCGTCGCTCTGGGCGCGTCCATCGACGAAACGCAGTTGCGCAGGCTCTGCAAGGAGAGCGGCGGTGTCTTCTACCGGCTCGGCGGGACCGCCGAACTCGTGCCCATGTACCAGCGCTTCGCCGGATTCATCCAGCGCGAATACGACGAGCACCGTATCACGCGGCGGACCAAGGCCGTGATCATGGAAAATCTGTACATACGCGTGCGTCTCGAGGCCTGCGACGACAGCGTATGGGTCGATCGCCTGTTCAATCCCTTTGTCACCGGCGTGGCACCCACGCCGTCTCCCGTGAGCATCGAACTCGGTCAGAGCTATCCGAATCCTGTTCTCCGAACCGCCCGAGTGCATTTCAGCTTCTCCCTCGCGGCACAGGGCAGCGTCCGACTCGAACTCTTCGACGTGCTCGGACGCCGCGTCGCCACCGTGCTCGACACCGACCTTCCCCCGGGCACGCATGCCGCGGAGTACTCTCCCTCAACCCTCGAGCCCGGTTTCTACATCTATCGCCTCTCAAGCGGCGCCGAATTCCGCACAGGAAAACTGACGGTGATCGAGTAGTCGGAGTAGGCGAGTACCGCCCGTAGTTTTTCACGCTTCCGACAGACAACAGACGGTGGGGGCGCTCTTGCCCGCTGCCACGTCGTGCGGTTTACATCGAGAGCCCAGCGCATCGGCGATGCACCGGGCTCAGCGTCGTACTGGACGAAAATAATAACCGGACGAACATGTAAACTGGAGCGGAAGTCCTCACCGCATCAACATCATCTTCCGCTGTGTTACTCCTTTATCCGTGGTGAGGCGGGAGAAATACAGTCCGCTCGGCAGCGCGCCCGCGCGCAGCACCGCCGAATGCACACCACGGTCGTAATCCGCGTTCGTGACCACCGCCACTTCCCTGCCCATCGCATCGTAGATCGCGAGCCGCACGTGCGTCGCCTCCCCGAGCTTGAATGTGAAGGAGGTGACATCGGTGAAGGGATTCGGGTAGTTCGGCCAGACCTCGATGCCCACGGGGAGCGCCCTCTCGATCAGGGGCTGCGCCGCTCGTTTCGGGATCGATGAGGATAGCGGACGGGAGAGTCGGCTGTACAGGAGCGGATAGAGATCGATGAAACGCAGCAGCAGGCTGTCGTTCATTCCGCGAAGCGAATCGAGCGCAAGCACGCCGTCTCGATATCCGCCTTGTTTCGCCCGCGGATAGAGAAGCGACTTGCGGATCAGCGCGCGCTTGAGCAATGCCGGTGAACCGGCGAAGCTGTAGGCGTTGAGCACCGCGAGCGCATCGACGTAGAGACTGTCCGCTGCCGCGATGTCGGCGGCGAGCAGCTTGGAATCGAGATCCGATCGCGCCAGACAGAGCGTGAGAAGACTGTCGATCGCGGCGGGTGCGGCGATGAACCGCAGCGCTCCGTGGATGAACCGCAACATTTTGAAATCCGCGTCAAGGGCGGCAGATGACTGCAGGAACTGCCCGATGATGTGTCGCGCGGCCCCGTGATCATGCTGCCGAAGCGCGGCTTTTACCTGACCGCGGATGCCGGGCGGAGGAGGAGGAGTATACGCGACCAGCTGCTGTGGGGAATTAACCGTTTCACCGCCCGATCTAGTCAATGGTATGGGATCTAAGATGCAGGTCGGATCATACCCCAGATTTCCGCTGTAGCGCAGGGTGGGTTCCCACCAGTTCCAGACGGCGTCAATCCCGGAGGTGGCATCCGTCACCGCACTGAATCCCTGCGGATCCGAATAAATGATTTCATTGTAGGATTCCGGCATGAAATCGTATGTGCCATCACCGAGATCAATCAGGCTGTTCTCGAGCGCGTGTAGGCCGATAGCCTTGCATCGGATGCTGTTGTTTCCACAATCAGGAGGGAATGTCCAATCGACATCGCCGCGGACCACACTCTCGTACGCGTGTACACCCCGCCAGAAACCGGAGAACGTGCATTCATCGATTTGCACCGGATACGGGTCGGTCGTAAATGCGGTAATAATTGCCGTGGATCCGTGGAGCCCGTTGCCTGTCGCGATATCGTATTGCAGGTTCGAACACCCGTACCCGACGGACGAAAGATGATAGTAGACGCTGGTGGATTGCGTCGCGGTGCTGGTAAGGGTAGCATCACAATTGAACATCGCGACGTTCGCACCGTGGATCGCGCAACTCTCGTCGAGCGTGACCGAGCCTCCCGAGCCTGCGACCACTCCCGCATTGTACAGCGTCGCTCCCTCGAGTGACACCGAACCGCCATTACGTGCAATGATCCCATCCCACTGCACCTCAAGATCGCAGGATCGGAATGTGCTGTGATCCGCGATCAGTGTTCCATCACAGAATAGTCCTTTTCCCAAGCCGAACGAAACGTCATCCGTGGATTTCAGGCGCAGCATCGCCGCTGGTTCAATGTAGATGGAGCGCATCGGACAGGGTGGCGGAGGATCGACGACCGGATTGAAGTCGATCGTCTCGCCGACCATGGGATCCAACCGATACAGTGCCGCAGCCCCGGGCGCGAAGTACTCGGTGAAACCGTTCGCGTACGAAGTTTCGTCTGGTGCGTCGCTCGCCCGCACGACATGGATATCGCCGGACAGTACATTCGTCACGCGCCATTCATCGACAAGTCCGCCATCGGTGCCCAGCTTGACAGTGATGTGCCGTTGTCCGACGGCCTCAACACCTGCATGGAGGGGACCGTCAAATGTGTTGCCGTTCACGACGAACAGAAAACGACTCGCAGGAGAACTCTCCGGTGGAGGGGATGCGGCGTTGCGTTCGAATTCGCTGACCATGACAAAGGTCTGCTCCTGGGGATCGATGCCGTCCGGGATATCCTGCCTGCGACTGACAATCATGGACACGAGATCGCAAGATCCGGCATCGGCATCACCACGGCAATACCACTGCAGTCCCGTCTGCCAGCGTAAATGCTGCGATATATAGGATCCGACCGGTTCAAGAAAATCGTGGATATAGGCCTGCGTCGAATCCCATTTATTTTCGCCATTCCAGTCCAGAATTCTCCGGACGTCCTCCACGCCTTCGCTCCCCAGGAATCCCATTGTTCCAGCATTCATGTCAATGGGATCGAACCAATCGACACCTGCCGCGGGATTCGGCAGGATGCGGTCGGCAGCGAAAACGGTTGGTGGTATTGTCGGTTGATCGGGCATGTACGGAATGCTCGAGAAGGCATAGAACAGCACACCGCTTGCCCCAAATGCCAGCGCGGTATTGCATTCGAAGCGCAGCTCGGAAGCCGAAGGCTCACGGTTCGGGACTCCATCCCACCAGCCCGCTGGAGGATTGGTTACAGCGAGATTCGTGTGATTCTGGATGAACGGGATCCAAGGCTGATCAGGTGCGAAAAGTGACCTCGTATGCATATTGGCGAGGAACAAACCCCACATGCCGCGAAAACCGTCCGGCCAGGTGTTCACATCATAGAGCGGTGTGAGGTAGTTCTGTGCAGTCATTCCCTGCAGGGTCGGACGCGGATGATCGGTGAGGAGAGGATAATTGTACGGTCCGGTGATCATCTCGGCTGCGAGTACAGGAGTCAGCTCCGTGTTCGTCCATGAGCCGTAAGTGGAAAACATCTGCACATGGTCATCCGTCTCATCCGCGATCAGGCGACTCAGGAGAAACGTGGTCCAGTACGTCCCGTTGTTGAATACCTGTTCCTCGCCCATGACGAACCGCAATCCAGGTATGCCGCCGACACCGGCGAGATTCGGATCATTGTTGCGCAACAGGAAAGCCATGCGGTTGTCCATCGCGGCACGATATCCGGTATGGACGGGTAGGGTGCCCGGATTGTCCGGATGCCAGAGCCCGAAGGTCGCGGGATTCGTGAGACATACCGCATCCAACCAGAGATGGACGTCATCGTCGCCATAGAAAATCTGAACGTCGAAATCGCCACGGATTTCCTGGAGATGAAACTCCCCGTGCTCCCGAAGACGGCGCGGGCCGCGCACATCGTCCATTCCTGTTCTTGTCCACCCTCCGTGATTGACAAGATCGCCCTGGTCGACGAAAATCACGTCGCCTCCTTGACGACCGTCGGTCTGTTGCACTTCGACCTGACCGATGACGATCTCCTGCACACCCGTTCGGCGCGTCCTCGCACCGGGATCGCCTTCCCATAACTGCCGGCCCTCCAAGGGACAGTTGAGGTACACGGTCGCACCAGTGATTGGATAGGTATACCTGAACCGCACATTGAGTACATGCGTTGCATCGTCGTTAGGCAGGGGATAGCCCGTGTCGTACCGCGGCAGAATGATCACGGAAACCTGGTACAGACCGGAGAGGCGGTTCGGGTCCTCCGTATCTCCGTCGCGATACGCCGACATCTCCTGAAGACGCTCGAGCGTCATACCACTGACCGTGCCCGAATTGCCGGACATGTAAATGGAGTTGAAGCCGCCGGTGCGCTGTCTCAGTGTCGTCGTGAAGGGGCTGGGATCGTGAACGAATTGTCGGAATTCGGTGGGATCATCCGGATCGTATCCGCCATCCGTTGTGAAGTCATCGCTCGATTCAGGATGCAGTATTATCCGTTCTCCCATGAACCGCCTGCTCAATTGTGCGTCACGGACGAGGACTTGCAGATCGAGAGGATCCGCGCTGCGGCACACCTCATCGACCGCATTGTTATTCCAGAAATTCTCATCCGGAATGACATGGTCGCCATGAAAGAGATTCAGTGGATCCTCATCGGCGCGAACGGTGAAGCCGACGAGATTGAGCCCGAGCCAATTAGCATGCGGTAGGATGCTGTCGGAGAGACAGTTCAGGAGAGTGCGGGCTTCAGCGCCTTGATCGGGGGGGGGGTAGGATTAATGGGTTCAACATGCCGCGGACCGGCCAGACATTGCGTACGGTGGCATCCCATTGGGGTGTGACACCCCAGGACCCGATCCAGAATTCCGGATCCTGGGCCTGAGCCGTGCAGCAGCAGAGCAGAAAAAGGAAGATGGTGTGCTTCATAAAACCTCCCGAGGTACGTTTATAAAATGGTGAGCACCGACTGCGTCACGGCGTTTCCCCGACGCAGGAATACGTGGTAGTTACCCGGACGGAGTCCGGAAACCGATACGGATAAATCGGCGGTTGTCGCTGGGATCAGTTCCTCCTGCCGCGATACGACACGGCCAAGCGCGTCGATGATCTCTATCGTGACCTGTCCTGGTGTGACGCCGTGCGTTCGCAGATTCACCGTGGCGGTGCCGCCGAATACGGGGTTCGGATACAGTTGCATTTCAAACGTCGATGACAAAGCGAGTGGCAGAACA
This sequence comes from uncultured Chromatiales bacterium, assembly GCA_964635845.1. GTDB lineage: Bacteria > Bacteroidota > Ignavibacteria > SZUA-365 > SZUA-365 > SZUA-365. The sequence goes on along the minus strand of CAZWNO010000009.1, from coordinate 40,745 downwards.
TCGGTTCGCAGGTTGTCAGCGCCAAGGCAGATTATGAATCGCCGCATACGCTGCCATCCTATCGTTGGCGGCTCCGATAAACCTCGGCCGCGGACCGCGAAGTCATCGTAACCGTCGCCGTTGACATCGCCGATATCAAATGCTCCATCGACCACGTGATCCTCCGATTCGATCATGCCGATATGCCCGGTATGTTCGCGCACGAGTCCGCCCGGTCGCATGGGGTACAGGTAATACAGACTTCCGTCGCGCATGAAATAGGTGGCCCAACTGATGAGCAGATCGCGCGTGCCGTCACCGTTCATGTCGCCGACGGGATTGATGCTCCATGCACCGACGATGCCACCCAGCGTCGGCCAGGGATTCGGGATGGAATCGTTCGGTTCGATGTTTTCAGGCAGCTCACGCGAACCCAGAAAAACCAGGGGATCGCCATATTCCCTGTGGACGGCGGCATCGACGATGTCGTCGATCCCATCGCCGTTGACATCAAATACCGCTGAGAGTCCGGATCTCGCAGGGCTCCAACCGATGTCCGAGCGCAGTGTCCTGTCTGGGAGCGACGCCATCGCCGAACGGTTGCCGAGAAACAGATCCCAGTAATTGACACGAGAGCCTGTTTCGAGATAGCTGCCTTCCAACAGGATATCGTCGCATCCGTCACCATTCAAGTCACCGATCAGAATATCCATCGGGAAACGGTTGCTGCTGCCACGATCAACCGCGAGAATTTCGACATCGGGGATGGTGTCGATATCCGGACCACCGAAAAAGATGATCGGGTAATACATCAATGGAAGTCGACCGGTACGTGTCTGCGTGAGTAGATCATCATAGCCGTCCCCGTTGAAATCTAGCACTTGGAAACCGCTGCGATGATCCCCGCCTTCGGGAAAACTCGCCGAACCCCAATACTGCGTCGTATCCCCCCGAATCACGAGGTCCGGATCTGGTCCAAGGAATGGGGCTGTGTCCTTCCCGAAATACATAAAGATCCGCCCGCGTGTCTCAGGATCCAGATCCCGGTTTGTCATGGCGACACCGGTGACGAGATCCTTCCTTCCGTCGCCGTTGAAATCCGCGCATGCCAGTCCGCTCGATCCGCCGGAGAGAAAAAACGCGGGCTCGTGATCGAAGGGATCGCCTCCCCGGAAGATGAATGTCGTGTCATACTCCGAACCCATCGCGAAATCGTCGAAGCCGTCGGCATCGATGTCCCCGAGTGCGAGACACCATTTCGAGAGTCCTGGGTGTGCGATATGCGTGACCGTCTGCCACTCGAGGATCTGCGTGTGATCGGCGGATTGCGCCGCTGTCGGCAGCCAATCCCTCTCGACCTGCGCACGGGCTACGTCCGCAAAGGCGAGCAGCATGAAAAGCCACAGCCATCGCTCACCGATTCCAGCGCCCGTCATCGCGGCCGACGGAACTGTCAGACCCGGCGGTCGGAAGACGGAAAATCGTTTTCTCATCGAAACCTCCTGTGTTGTGAATGAAAACAGCATCAGACCCCCGCGAACACGGGGACCGGAGACACATTTGCGTCATCTATTTCGAACGAATCGTCTTCCGCGGGGTCAGGCGCGTCCTCCTCCGGCCCGGGCGGGAACTTTTCCCGCAAAACTATAGAAAGGAGATATCAATGTCAACTACTGTAGGAAGGAATATCATGGTTTGGGAGATTCTGCGATCCATTCCCTGCCTCGGTTGACGGGAACACATGCCTACAGGCCGCCACATCGCGGAACATCACATTGTCATACGAAACCGTTGCGGCGCATGCGCCGTCACCTCAATCACGGGTGCCACTTTCTCACGATGCATGGGAACGATCCCGCATTTCATGTGTCTAGAGTGCGTCTGTCCTGAAGTAGTCGTTTCACTCACACGGAGCCGGAGGTACTATCATGACACGGGCTACACGGATCCTTCTCCCACTGCTGCTCTTCCTGCTGGGCACTGCTGCGGCCGAAGCCGGCGTGCTGTACGCGCGTCGGCCGGGCACCGATACCCCGGTGTACAACCTGCGCATCAGCAACATCCGCACCACGGTGAACATCACTGGACAGCTGGCGGTCACACATGTGGACGAAGAGTTCTACAACGAGAACAACATCACACTCGAAGGATTCTATGCCTTCCAGCTCCCCGAAGGTGCGAAAGTCGACGGTCTCTGGCTGTGGGTGGACGGCAACCGCCTCATCTTCATCGTCAAGAAAAAGGAAGATGCGCAGCGCATGTACGACAGCGTCGTGGTCGGACAGCGGCGCGATCCAGCCATCCTGGAATCACTGGGCAACAACCGCTTCCAGCTGAAAGTGTTTCCCATCAATCCGCGCAGTTCCCGCCGTATCGAGATCCGCTACTTCCACACATTGCCGATGACTCCCGACGGAAACGTGCATTACCGCTACCCGCTCAACCTGCAGGGGTATCAGTCCGTGCCGGTGGAATGCACGGAGCTGCGCGTGAACGTGTCTTCTCACCAGCGTATCGAGGAGCTGACAACCAATTTCGACAGTAATCCGCTGCTCTGCCGAGCGCAGCGCCTGGGGGATTTTGCCTACCGGGTGGATTTCGGCCTCGAGCAGCAGATGTACACCCAGGATTTCGAGGTGGCGTACAAACCGCAGGACGCCTTTTCCATCTTTCCCTCCCTCACCTATCTCGAGGAAGACGGATCAGAACGTCCGTATTTCATCTGCTGGCATCCGGTGCGACTCAATGAAACCGTGACACAGCCGCGCGACCTGGTATTCGTGCTCGACGCCTCCGGCAGCATGTATGAGGATCGGCGTAAAACGGTGGCGGATGCGGTCACCGGCATTCTCCTGCAACTGAACGAAACCGACCGTTTCCGCATCGTGCTCTTCAGCAATTTCGCGGTCAGCCATCCAAGCGAGAATGCGCTGATCGAGGCGACGGCGGAAAACATCGCCGAGGGAATCGACTTCATCGAGCGTATGTACATTGCGAGCGGATCGACGAATTACGAGACCGCATTCCGCTCCGCGCTGAGTGCGGATTTCCGTCCCGACGCCGTGCGGCGCATGCTCTTTCTCACCGACGGCATGCCGAACAGCGGTGTGACAACGACGCAGGGGCTGCTGCAGGTCATCCATGACAACGATCCTCTCGGCGTTGGAATATTTCCGGTGATCATCTACAGTGACCGCATCGAGCAGCTGTATGACATCGCCGAGGACCGCGGCGGCAAGGTGACGATGGTCGAGACAGGGGATAATCTGCAGACGGTGATTTCGCGCATCATGCTCGAACTGAATATCGGCGGAATATCGTCGCCCTCGGTGCATTACGACGACGGAAATGCCTATTTCGTGTATCCGCAGGACTTCAGCTCCGTCATCAGTCTCGACAAGCTGGTGACCACAGGCCGTCTGACGGATTTCGGACCGACGGACGTCCGCCTCAATTATCGTGACGCGGCAGGTGCACCGGTCAACCTGGTGCGTTCAGTGCCGTTCAATGCGACGCGCGTCGACGTCAAGCAGGTCGCCTCGTACTGGGCCGCCGCCCACATCGACATGCTGATCAAGCGTTACGAAAAAGACAGGATCGAGGAAGACAAGCAGAGCATTATCGACCTGAGCATCAAGCATTCGATCCTGACACCCTTCACGGCGTTCCTCGTGCTGGAAACCAATCAGATCGATCCTACCGCGGTGGGCGAAGTACCGCCCGTCGTCACCGATCAGATCAGTGTCGGACAGAATTATCCGAATCCTTTTTCACCTTCGTCCGCCGTCTCCACGACGATCCCCTATGAACTGAAATCCGGAGCCCCGGTGCAGATCGTCGTCACGGACCTCCTCGGCCGCGTCGTGCGCGTGCTCGAGGAAACCGAGCGTTCCGCCGGCCGCCATACCGTCCGATGGGATGGGCGTGATGCCTCCGGTGCCTTTGTCGTTCCTGGCCTTTACTTCGTGCGGCTGCATTCGGCGGGAGCGACGGCGACCATCCGAATCACCGTCGTCCGGTAACAAACCATTCGCTGATGTGTTATTACGACGCAGCAGCGTTGGTGAAGGAAATTGAGGGTGGGTCCTTGAAGAAGCCGGTCCGCGACAGGTGGGCCGGCTTCTTCCGAATCTCTTCCGCCCCCTACCCCTCTTCCCCTCTTCCCTTCTTCTACATTCCCCACGGATAGAAATTTCGGGCCACGCAATGCTCGCCCTGCGTGTCCTTCGCGAGATCGATGGTGAAATCGATCGGAACATCCTGTGCGTTGCGGAGGGGTTCCTCCACGACGATGCCGAAGGTCCGCGGGGGAACGTTCTCGACAACGATGCTCAGGTCGAACAGACAGTCGCAACGGCAGTTTGGTCCGCGCTGCGATTCGATGATGCGGATGATGCCGCTGTCCACGGATACTTCGGCCTTGATCTCCTCGGGACAACAGTTGAACCCGGCATTCACATGCAGAAGGGTCAGTTTCTGCGCCGGAGCGTCATAGGTGAACTGCACGCACCCCTTGTTCCTGTCTGCCGGGGCCTTCGAGAAGCCCGTCTTGCATCCGACCACGTTTACGAGATTGCCGGAGATTTCCGGGTCGGCTACGATCGGATCCGATTCTTCCTCTTCACAGCCGATGCATGCGAGGGCGAGCATGAAGACGAGAGCGGCGACAGCATTCCGTTTGAGCATATCAACCTCTGATCGGGATGAATACGACATGCATGTTACACGATTCCCGCGAAAGAATAAAGGGAAAAACAGAGCAACAAGAGTGAAATCCGGTCCGTGACGTCGGCGAGCGATGGCCGCCGGTGCTCGATTCCCGTCTCACCGGATGATCACGAACCTTCGCGCGCTGTCTCCAAGCCTCGCGACGAAGGTCCCATGCAATCCCGGCGGGAAGCGCACGATGGATGTGCTGAGTCCGGTTGTGGATGCGCGCAATGTCTGCGCATACACCTCGCGCCCGAGAAGATCGCAGATCCGCAGCACGGCATCGCTGGTGCCGGGAATGTGCCACCGCAGCTGCAGCGGCGCGCTGGAAGTTGCGGGCTGTGGAAAGAATTCGAGCACCGCGGAGGACGGCGCCGGCGGATCGCCGACCGCCGTGGCGACATCGCCGAGTTCGTAGTACAGCGTGTCCGCGAAGGGAATGCGCGTGGTCCAGCCGCGATTGTCGCGTGCCGTTACATACCACTGCAGCCAGGTCGCGCCGGCAGGTATCGGCACCGGCACATCCGTGTACTGTCCCGTTTCGACCGTGAATGCGTGCTCGGTGAATGCTTCTCCCGGCCGCGTGCGGAAATGAATCCTGGCGTCGAGCAGCGCCCAATCCGGATCCCATGCGTCGCCGCGGATGATGACGATGAAATTCATCTCCTCGCCCGCCCGGATTGCGTAAGGCGGCGTGTGATAGATGTACGGCGCGTGGTTCCACGCGTACTCGCCGAAGGGTTCGAGATGATCGTACTGCTGCGCCCATGTCGTGTACATCATCCCGCGGAAATCCGGGGTGTCGCGCGTCCACTCCTTCCAACGCCGGATATTCTGTTCGTCATTGTCGTAATACGGCGCGGAGATCTGCCGGAAGCCGCGGGCGGCGAAGAACCCGAGACTGTTCTGCACGATCCCGTCGCGGCCGTTCCAGTTGACCATGCCGAGATCCTTCGCGATGAGGTCCGCGCTGCCCCGCAGGTCGCCGCGGACCAGGTAATACGGACCCTTCACCGCGTTGTGATATTCATCGAACATGTCGGTCCACACCCAGACATCGGCGCCGGGACGATACTTCTCGATGATCGCGCGGCAGCGGGCGACGTTGTCCGCAAGGATCGCGGCGGGAGAAAGCGCGCGCACCTCGTCACCGGCATCCCAGTTCATCGTGCGGATTTCATCGTGCTGCATGAACCAGGTCCTTGCCTGCAGCACGCTGTCGAGCACGCGGAATTCCCGGTCGAGGATATCGTACACCTCCGGATCCGACATCGTGCATGTCACCTGGTCGCCGTGGATGAGGACCGCATGGCAGTAGGAGGCGAAGACGGTGTCGCCGTTCTTCAGCATGCCGCCCGCGCGTGCCCGCAGCGTCGGCGGCGTGTGCCACATGTCGTAGTTGCCCGCGTAGGAGAGCATGCCCATGCGCGCGTCGCGCAGCGTGTCGAAGTCGCGTCCCTCGGTGTAGACGATCGTGAGGAGCGGCGGCGCCAGCGTGAGCGGCGCCCCATCGCGGCGGATGAGATTGACGAAAGCCGTTTCTTCGAGGATCAGGTCGTCCCACCAGATGCGGCCGGATTTCGCGCCCCAGACGCCCCAGTAGATGCCGACGGTATCGGCCTCGAGCGAATTGAAGGTGAAATCGATTTTTCTCCATTCCGTCGTCGCGGGAATGGAAAGATCGTTGAATGCGAGGTTGTAGTCCGCGTTGCTCAGCACGGAAATGTTCGCCGACGACGCCGGCTGCAGGCTCTCCGTCCTCACCCAGGCGCTTACATGGTACTCGGTGAACGGCCGCACGCGCGTCCAGTACGACACGCGTCCATTGCCATACTGCGGGGAGTATTGCGCGAAATTTTCGAATCGCACACTCGCCGCGCCGGAGTGCCTGATCTGTGTGTCGGCGAAGCTCAGCTGTCCGGGCGAATCGATGAAGCGGAAGCCCGGGAAATTATTGCCGTTGTGCTGCTCGAAGCCACCGTTCGGGAGAGTGACGTCGACCGTGGGAACCAGGCGCGCGGTATCCGCCTCGATCACGAATTTCTGCTGCCGGACGGGCAGTCCCGATGCCAGGTTCGGATTGTGGAAAAGCAGGCTGTTCGAATACCCGATGGGCATGACGCCCGGGATGATTTCCAGCCGCCGGTCGCGCGCGTAGTCGCGCAGCGCGGCGAGGGAGTCGAGATAGCGTTGCGGCAGGGTAGTGGGACGCGAGAATTTCGAATCGTTCAGATGCACGCCGTTGAGCCTGACAGCGGCGGCGCGGTCCCAGAGCGCTTTCGCCGCGGTGACGTTGTCTCCCACGAGGATGTTCGTGGAATGGTAGAACCAGCGGACCGGGAACTCCGGTTTGTCGATGATGCGGCAGGCCTCGAGTCCCCACCACTGTTGCGTGGGATAGAGCAGTTTGAGAAACGTATCCACTCCGTAGTACAGGCCGGCCTCATCCGATCCGCTGATCAGAACGCGCCAGGGGATGGCGTCCAGGACATATCCTTCCGAACCCGGAAAATCGGTCGTCACCTGCACAAATTGATCATCGAATCGCGCCAGCATGCGGTTGACCACCGCGGATCGCACGCCGAGCACGATTCCGGTCTCCATCGAATCCGCTTCCTCATAGAGCTTCACAGCGAGCGTGTCAATCCCCTTCTCCCGCAAAAACGCATTGATCACCGCCGCCGCGCCGTACATCGGCTGCGCGGGATCGAGGAAAATGTGCTGTCCCGGGTTCGGCTCGTACACCGCGCTGGAGAACCGATAGTACGCCTGCCGTGGCTGCGGCTGCAGAAGTGAAAAATCCGTCTGCGCCAGTGCCTGTCCAACGTTCAGACACAGCATGAATACACACAGCATCAACCACCGCATAGGCCACCTCGACGCTTCTCTCTCGTAACGGAGAACATGAGCAACTCGTCCGACAAAATCCATAAAAAAATCAATCTGTGAAATCCGTGTAATCCGTGGTTATTCTTCCTCCTCCCGGTACTCCCCTTCTTCCTTGTTTCCCACCGCCCCTCCCGATAAATTGATTGATTACGATGCTTCTTACCGTTGGAGACCGGCTCCCCGCCTATGACCTTTCTCAATCCGCTGTATCTCATCGCGCTTGCCGCGGCTGCGATTCCCATTATCCTGCATCTGCTGAACCTCCGCAAGACGCGTGTGATCGATTTCAGCACGCTGACCTTCCTCAAGGAACTGCAGCGAAGCAGGATTCGGAAACTCAAGCTGAAGCAGTGGCTGCTGCTGGCGCTGCGCACGCTGATCATCATTTTCGTTGTCCTGGCGTTCACGCGCCCCGCCCTCCGCAGCGGCTTCGGCTTCCTGCCCGGTACCGCGGCGAAGAGTTCCGTGGTCATCGTGCTCGACAATTCCTTCAGCATGCTGATGTCGGACGAGCACGGACAGCTGCTGAAGCAGGCGCGGACAAAGGCGGCTGAACTCCTGAACCTTCTGCAGGCGGGCGACGACGCGGCGCTGGTTCTCACCACCGCTCCCGCGAAATCCAACGAACTCACCGCGGCGCTGAATGCCGTTCGCAACGAGATCGACGGAGTCGGTGTCTCGTACGCGCACGGCGACTACCGGCAGGCGCTCACCGCTGCCAGCGCGCTGCTCTCCTCCAGCAGCAATTTCAACAAGGAAGTCTATTTCATCACCGATCGACAGCGCACGCAATTCGCGTTCGACGATGGGAATGTACCGCAACAACTCTTCGATGCGAACGTGAAGCTCTTCATGCTTCCCGTCGGCGACAGTGATGAAGGTAACTCGTCCATCAGCACCGTCGAGGTGCGGAACAGCGTGTTCGAGAGCGGGAAGCCGGTGGATGTTGCCGCGACGGTGCGCAACGCGTCCGAGTCACCGCTGTCGAATGCGATCGTGTCGGTGTTCCTCGGAGGCGAGCGTGTCGCGCAGAAAACCGTCGACGTGCCCGCCGGAGGCAGCCAGGAAGTGGAGTTCACCGTGCTTCCGAAACAGTCCGGCTGGGTTCCGGGTTTTGTCGAACTCGAGGACGACGCGCTGCCCGAGGACAACCGCCGCTACTTCGGTTTCCATATCCCGCAGACGCTGAACGTGCTGCTGGGTCCGGCGGGGGGACAGGACGCCCGGCTCATCGGCCTCGCGCTCAATCCCGCGGCCGCCGATCCCGAAACCGTGAAGAGTTTCGCCGTTGACGCCCTGGGCAGCGGACAACTTCTCTCGGCCAATCTCTCGCGCTACGATGTCGTCGTGCTGCTCGGCGCGCAGTCGCTGTCCGACGCGTTCATGCAGCGCCTCGCCGCCTGGGTGCGCGGCGGCGGCAGCGTCATGCTGTTTCCAGACGCGAGCGGCAGCGTGGACGCCTGGTCGAAGACCCTGCTTCCGCGGCTCGGACTCGCCGCCGCATCCGGCATGACCGGGTCGCTCACGAACAATGCATCCTTCATCAGCTTCGGCGCAGTCGATTTCGATCATCCGCTGTTCGCCGGAATGTTCGAAAACCTGCCTGAAGGAAAGCAGCCCGAGGTCGAGTCCCCGCGCCTCTATGCCAGCGTGCGCCTTCGTGGTGACGAGAACGCCCGTCAGGTGATCACGACGCGTGCGGGCGACGCCTTCCTGCTCGATGCGCGCGTGGAGAAAGGACGCGTGCTCGCGTTCGCGGTTTCGCCGGATCTGCGCTGGTCGGATTTCCCCTTCAAGGGTCTTTTTCTCCCGTTACTGAATCGCGCGATGTTCTACCTCGCCGCGCGGGAGGACAACGCCGTCGAACTCACGGTGGGAGCGAACACCGAGCTGACCATCGCGAACACGGGCACCGGCGACCATCTGTACGAATTGCGCGGGCCGGACGACTCCATGTCGCGCATCGTTCCGAAGACGCTTCCCTCGGGACTCGTCTTTCCGATCGAATCCCCGGCCACCCCCGGCCTCTACACACTCAATGGCGGGAAGGACGTCCTGCGCGCGATCGCCGTGAATACCGATCCCGTCGAGTCCGATCTCGCGCGCGCAGACGATCAGTTGCGCAAGGATTTCTTCGCGCGTCTCGGGATCACACAGATCTCCGAACTCGATCACGAGGCCAATGTGCGGCAGGCCGTCACACAGCTGCGCTTCGGTGTCGAGCTGTGGAAATACATGCTGGCGCTCGCGATCCTGTGCGCGGTCCTGGAAATGCTGATCTCGCGGGAGAGAAAGAGTCCCGAAGCACCGAAGGAACAAAAGAAGGACGAATGACCAGGGTACCCGACAGATACGACGCAGAGGACGAGGATCTCTCCGATCCCGACGAATTCCCCCCATCCGGCGAGGAGTACGACGACGGCTTTCGTGATTTCGCACCCTACCGCGAGGAACCTGTCGAATCCGGAGATGGCGAGGCGGAAGGGAAAAAATACGTCAAGCCGTCCGAACGGGTGTTCGATACCGCGCGGAAAACCGAACGCGTGATTCTCGTGGGCGTGACGCGTCCCCCTTCGCAGCTGCGCTATGAGACCGACGAGCATCTCGACGAACTGGAGCTCTTGACTGAAACCGCGGGAGCGGATGTGGTGGAGAAGATCTTCCAGAACCGCTCGTCGATCAGCGTGACGACTTTCATAGGCAAAGGCAAGGCGGAGTATCTCGCCCAGCGCTGCGAGGATCTCGACGTGCAGACGGTGATTTTCGACGACGATCTTTCACCCGTGCAGCAGCGCAATCTCGAGCGCTCGCTCAACCGAAAGGTGCTCGATCGCACGGCATTGATTCTCGACATCTTCGCCATGCACGCGCGTTCCAACGCCGCGAAAACACAGGTGGAACTCGCGCAGCTGCAGTACATGCTGCCGCGGCTCACGCGCCTGTGGACGCACCTGTCGAAGCAGTACGGCGGCATCGGCACGAAGGGCCCGGGCGAAACCCAGATCGAGACGGATCGCCGCATCGTGCGCGACCGCATCGCGCATCTGAAGGAGAAACTCGACCGCATCGACCGGCAGAGGGCCACGCAGCGCAAGGGACGCAAGGACATCACGCGCGTGTCGCTCGTCGGCTACACAAACGTCGGGAAATCCACCCTGCTCAACATGCTCACCGGATCGGACGTGCTGGTTGAGGACATGCTCTTCGCCACGCTCGACTCGACCGTGCGCTCGGTCGAAATCGAGGGACGCGCGCTGCTTGTCTCCGACACCGTCGGCTTCATCCGCAAGCTCCCGACGCGCCTGATCGCCTCTTTCAAGAGCACGCTCGACGAAGTCGTCGAAGCCGACATCATCCTTCATGTGGTGGATATTGCGCATCCGTATTTCAAGGAGCAGATCGAGGTCGTTCGCGACACGCTCAAGGAACTGCATGCCGAGGGAAAGCCGACGATCATGGTCTTCAACAAGATAGACAGTGTCGAGAATCCCGGTACGATGGCGGGACTCAAGAACGAGTACCCGTACTCGGTCTTCATCTCCGCGTCGCGGGGAATGAACATCGGCGAACTGCGGGCGGCGATCCTGCTCATGGCCGAAGAACAGCACCGCGAAAAGGAATTCGAGATCCGTCCTCCTGATTTCGGTCTGCGCGCCGAATTCCACCGCGTCGCGCGCATCACCGGGGAAAACTACGAGGAGGATCACATCCGCATCCGCTGCATCATTCCGCCCGATATCGAGCAGCGGCTGCTGAAACAGTACGCCGACCGCCTCACCATCGTCTGACCAGGGGGAACACGGATGAATTGGATGCAACGGATTATCACGGATCGACTGTTACTTTTCCTGCTCCTTCTTCCTGCTTCCAGCCTCCTGCTTCCTGCGGTCACGTACGCCCAGGCCGTGATCTCCGGCACGGTGCAGGAAGCAGGCACGGGAGAAGCCGTGATCGGCGCGAATGTCCTGCTCGTCGGCACGGGCAAGGGTGCGGCGACGAATCGCTACGGATACTTCGCCATCGCGGGACTCGCGCCGGGAGAATATTCCCTCCGAATATCCGCTGTCGGCTACCAGACCGAGACGCGACCGCTGGCCATCAGCAACAGCGACGAACTGCGCCTGCGCATCGATCTGCGGGAATCCGTGATCGAGCTGGGCGAGGTCAGCGTCGAGGCCGAGCGGCAAGGCGAGTCGAGACGGATCAGCGCGGTCGACGTTCCCATCGAACAGATCCTTCGCCTGCCCTCGCTGGGCGGCGAGGTCGATCTCTTCCGCGCGCTGCAGCTGCTGCCGGGCGTGCAGGAGGCGTCGGAACTTTCGAGCGGATTGTACATCCGCGGCGGCAGTCCCGATCAGAATCTCGTCCTCCTCGACCGCATGGTGCTCTACAATCCCTCCCATCTCGGCGGCTTTCTCTCGACCTTCAATGCCGATGCGATCAACAACGTCACGCTGATCAAGGGCGCCATGCCGGCGGAGTACGGCGGACGCCTCTCCTCCGTCGTCGACGTGACGATGCGCGAAGGCGCGCAGGACAAGTTCCACGGTGCGGGCGGCATCAGCATGATCGATTCGCGCCTGACCATCGACGGTCCCATCAACGAGGACGTCACCTTCATGATCTCGGGGCGCCGCGTGTACCTCGACTGGCTGGTGGACCTGATGACCGACGAGGCCGCGCTGAACTATTATTTCTACGACCTCGTCGCCAAGAGCAATATCCGTCTCGGTGAAAACGACCGCCTGTTCTTTTCCGGCTTCTTCGGCCGCGACGTGATGGGCGAGCCGGGAGAGACCGACTCCGACGACTTCAGCATCAGCTGGGGAAACAGCGCGGGCAACCTGCGCTGGACGCACATTTTCGGGAGCAGACTTTTCACCAATGTTTCCGCGGTCGTGAGCGACTACCGCTTCAGTTCCGAGATCGAGGAATGGGACAACACGCGGTTCAAGACCGTGTCGGGCATTCTCGACTACTCCCTCCGCGCCGAGGCCGAGTACTTCCACAGCGCCGAGCACAGCTTCAAGGCCGGCATGGAAATGACGCTGCACACCTTCACTTCCGAGGCCTCGTCTGAAGAGGAGGAGTTCTTCGATTTCGATCCCTTCCTGCCGACGCACAGGGGAACGGATGTCTCGCTCTTTCTCCAGGACGAATGGAAGGTCAGCGAACGCTTCACTGCGCAGCTCGGCGGACGCGCCTTCTACTTCGACCGCGGGCCGTATTTCCGGCTCGAACCGCGTCTCGCCGCGTTCTACACGCTCGACAACGAGATCACGCTCAAGGCCGCGTTCATCGGCGCGAACCAGTTCCTCCATCTCGTCTCACGGAACGATCTCGCTCTTCCTACGGACATGTGGTTCCCTTCGACCGGCAGCCTGTCGCCCTCCTACTCCCTGCAGTATGTGCTCGGCGCCAGCCGCGATTTCGACGAGGGCATGTACAGCGTTTCAGTCGAGGGCTATTACAAGACGATGAACAACCTGCTCGAATTCCGCGACAACGCGTACTTCTCGATTTTCGCGCCGCTGGAAAACGAGCTCACCCGCGGCAACGGCAAGGGGTACGGCGTGGAAGTGTTCGTGCAGAAACGCAAGGGCAGTTTCACCGGCTGGCTGGGATACACGCTGGCGTGGACCGACCGGACCTTTCCCGAGCTTAACTACGGGAAAACCTTTCCACCGCGCTATGACCGCCGGCACGACGTGTCGCTGGTGCTGAATTACCGGCTCGGCGAGCGATGGGAATTCACCGCCGTCTGGGTGTATGGCACAGGACAGGCCTTCACCATCCCTGTTTCGCAGTATTCGTTCGGGCTCAACGATTGGGTTAAGCTACTGTACAGCGAGCGCAACGGTTACCGCATGCCCTCGTATCACCGGCTGGATCTGAATTTCAGTTATGCGTTCCGATGGTTCGATTGGGACTGGAAGGCGAGCATCAACGTGTACAACACGTACAGCCGCATGAATCCTTTCTCCCGGTATCTCGATTACAACTATTCCGACGATACGTGGGAGCTGAAGCAGCTCACTCTCTTCCCGCTTCTTCCCACCTTCGGTCTCAGCTTCGAGTTCTGACATGAAGACACTGCTCATCGCGATATCGTCCCTCCTCATTCTCGCTGCCTGCGAGCGTACGGTCGAGGGACCCGACTGGCCTGAGTACCAGGAGAAACTCGTCGTCACAGCCTTCATCCGGCTCGAGCGCGACTCGGTGTTCGCCCACGCGCGCGTCAACCGCACCCTGCCGCTGGGCGAACCGTTCGACTTCGCCCGGGCGATGGTGAACGACGCGGACCTGAGCGTCGCGAACGACGGCGCTTCCTACATCGTGCCCAGAGACGAGAGTTCCTCTCGGTTCGATTTCAACTACGGCGCCGTCACAGCGCGGAGCGCAGACGAACGCTACGCACTCACTGTGCGGCACGGCGGAAAAACCGCTCGCGCCTCGCTCCGGACGAAAGACTCCGCCACGCGTTTCACGACCATCGACGTCGAGCAATCCCCGACCGGTTCCGAGGAATACACACTCACGTACACCATCCCGGCCGCGGGGAGCGATATATTCACCGAGTGCCTCGTCGAGAAGTACGACAGCCGGATGGGATATTGGGGCGAGTGGAGCCGGTACACACTCCCGAATCTCGCGAACCGACCGAACGGGATGATCGAGGAGCGATTCTTGATCTGGCTGTTCGACGGTTCCGGGAGCAAGCTGCGCATCCGGTACACGCTCACCGTACGAAACAAGGCGTACGAGGATTACATCAATTCGCGCTGGAGCTGGACCAGCGGCGACTCCCCCTTCGATCCGCCGCAGAAGAACCCGCCCTTCAATGTCACCGGCGACGGTATCGGCTTCTTCTGGTACGAGATCGTCGGCGAGCCAGTGGAAATCGAGTACTGATCCGCATTCAACGCATCAGATAACTCGGTCTGATAATCCTTATTGCGCCTTGCGTAGAAATTTCGTATGAATGCAGACATGAGCAACGAACGACCCGAACCCCGCGGCGGCACGCTGTACGTCGTTTCCACTCCCATCGGGAATATGGACGACATCACGCTGCGCGCGATACGCATCCTGCGCGACGTGGACCTGATCGCGGCGGAGGACACGCGCACGACGGGGAATCTTCTCCGCCATCACGGCATCGACACTCCCACCATCAGCTACTTCTCCCGCAACGAACGGCAGCGCATTCCGATGCTGCTCGAGCGGCTGCGCGAAGGACAGGCACTGGCCGTCGTGTCGGACGCCGGCACGCCGGGAGTCTCCGATCCCGCCGCGCTGCTGATCGCCGCGGCGATCGAGGAGGGCCTCGAGGTCATTCCCGTACCCGGCGCCTCGGCTGCGCTCGCGGCCCTGACGGCGAGCGGGCTTCAGATGGACCGCTTCCACTTCGAAGGCTTCCTGCCGATCAAGAAGCGCCGGAACACGCGCATCGCGGAGATCGCCCGGGAGACGCGCACGATCATTTTCTACGAGTCGGTCCACCGCCTGCTCAAGACCCTGCGCGAATTGCACGCGGCGATGGGAGAGCGGCGCGTCTCGGTTTCGCGCGAGATCACCAAGAAGTTCGAGGAAACCGTGCGCGGCGACTTCGCGGAGGTCATCGCGCATTTCGAAACGCATCCGCCGAAGGGCGAGTTCGTCATCGTCGTCGAAGGACTGGACGCCCGCAAGCCGCGGCCTGCCGAAGACGATGAAACGTAAGGGGCCTGCTGTTTAATACCCGAGCTGGTGATCTGATTTCCTGATCGATTCATGAGGCAGTCCGATGAAGATCCTTTTTCTCCAGACCAACATGAACCGCTACCTCGTGCCGCTGCCCATCGGTCCCGCGATGGTCGCGCGGCAGCTTCAGCACGACGGGCATGATCTCCGCTTCGTGGACCTCATGGGAGAGCGGGATCCCGTCGCCGCCGCGCTGCGCGAGCTGCGCGACCTGCAGCCGGACCTCGTCTGCGCATCGATCCGCAACCGCGATAACCAGTGGATGCGGAAATACGACGATCCGCTGCCGGGAATCCGCGAGCTGCTCGCCGCGGTGCGTGCCGCGACACGGGCGCCGCTGCTGCTCGGGGGAACCGCGTTCACGACCTTTCCAAGCCGCATGCTGGATTACATGCAGGCGGACTACGGCATCGCCGGCGATTCGCTCGATGCGATCTCGCATTTCGTGCGCTCGCTCGAAATCAACGGCAAGGGTGACTCCGCGCCGCGGCCCGATCTCGACACGCCCGGCCTCGTATTCCGGGGCGAGAGTGGCGAAATCATCGAGCGTCCTTTCACGATCACGGGATATCCACGCGTCCGCTTTGACTATCACGATCTCATCGAGAGAAAACGGTACCGCCGCTGCTACTGGGAGGCCGCGGTGATCACGCGTTCGGGCTGTCCGGAGAAATGCACCTACTGCGACACCTACCGCAGCTTCGGACGCGAGTTCACACTCCGCGATCCGGCGGACATCGCGGACGAGCTGCTGCTGCTCAAGCGGAAACACGGCGCGCATTCCGTATGGCTCGTCGACTCCGGCTTCAATCGGCCGCTGGATCACGCCAAGGAGACACTGCGCGAGATCATCCGCCGCGGCGCCCAGCTGCGGCTGTACGCGGTCTTCGATCCCGGACAGGCGGATCGGGAATTTTTCCGCCTGTACCGCCGCGCAGGAGGCGTTGGATTCACCATGTTCGCGGAGAGCCTCTCCGATCCTGTCCTGGAAGCACTGGGCAAGTCCTTCGGAACCGCGGAAATCTTTCGCGACGCGCGGACCATGCGCGAGGAGGGGCTGGGATTCATGTTCATGCCCACTTTCGGGGGTCCCGGGGAAACGCGCGCGACAGTGGAAGAGACGCTGCATCGCGCACCCTCGCTCAAGGCGCTTTTCGTGGATTTCGGCATCGGGTGGCGCCTGCAGCCGGGGACACAGCTGCATGAGAGGGCGATCGCCGAAGGCGCGGTCTCAGCCGACGACGACCTGTGGAACGCGACCTTTTATATTTCTCCGGAGACGCCGCTGAAATGGATCGAACAGCGGATCCGTGCTTTTCACTGGCGGCATCCGATTTCCTTCGGTCCCATGATTCCTTTCGCTTTCCGGATGATGTTCCAGCGTCCCTGGACATGGGAATCCACTCCATCGATTGATTGACCTGCCTGCCTTTCTCCTTCCAGCACCGGGTGATTTCGAATGAACAGCGCCCGGAGTGGAGATTCAATTTCGCACGAAACCGATCTTTCGCAAGACACTGCTCTCCCTTCTCCTGCCACGTACCGGAACATACTTGATAGCGTGCGCGAATAGTGAACACTGCATACAGTGAATAAAATGCACCGCCGCATTCACTGACGCTATCCAGGTTTCTTCACCTTTTATCCAGGAAGTAGCCTTTTTCAATCTATTTTTCAGCGTGAAAAATATTCACGTATCTATTGCGTTTTGCTATTGACAGTGATATTTTCACAGCAGTACAACACATAGTTGATCCGTTATATCCTGATTGTCCCGGTCGCAAGCCCTGCTTGTCGACGGGATGTTCCGTGGAAGCAATTTTCCTCAACATTTTTTTCGGAGGTCTTGATGAAATTTCTCTCCCGCATTTGCACTGTTTCAGTGCTGATGATCATGACATCCGCGCTCTTGACCGCGCAGAATGTCTCTACCATAGAGTATTCACCCGGGTATGTTCCTCCGGGTACCCACATACCCGATCGGGATCGTGGTGTGAAGATCATACCATCGTCCGAGAGCATGCAGAAGGCGACGGCCCCGATCACGATTCCTGAAGGCATTACATCACCGGTGA
Source organism: uncultured Chromatiales bacterium (assembly GCA_964635845.1). Classification (GTDB taxonomy): domain Bacteria; phylum Bacteroidota; class Ignavibacteria; order SZUA-365; family SZUA-365; genus SZUA-365. The sequence goes on along the minus strand of CAZWNO010000009.1, from coordinate 23,349 downwards.
TCGACGGCACACTGTCACCCGGCGAATGGAGTGATGCTGTCGAGATCAATCCCTGGGCGGTGACCACGGCGGGCAACAAGGTATGGTTCAAAATCGACGCATGTCAGCTCTCCATCGCGGCCATCCTGAAAACTCCATCGGGATTTGCGAGCAGGAATTCGACGATGCTGAATATCTGGTTCGATCTCGATCGAGACGGTCAGTGGGATATCACTGGGAATCTGGACGGCAACCTCGCACTCCCGGCCCCCGGGTACCAGTATCCGCCTGATGTCGCCGCTTTTTCGTATGCGAATCTCGCCGGATGGACAACGACTCCGACCGGGCGCCTTCGCTATCACCGGCCCTGGCAGACACAGGGAGTTGTCGTCCCGACGGACCAGATTACCGTCCGTCGCACGGCGTTCAGCAGCTCCGAGATGCATCTCGAAGCTTCGATCAACTACATCAACAGCCCGCTCAAACTGACAGGCGGCGTTCCGGTGAATATGCGGATTCAATGGTACGCGGGATATTATGATCCGCCTGGCAACGGCGCGGTGCAGATCCAGGCACAGTGGCCGACGATTAACTCATCGGCGTACTTCAACGGCCCGACTCCCTCGGAGATGTCGGACCTGCTGCCTTCCCTCGTGATTGCACCGCCTGATGTCTTCGACGTCAACGGCATCAGCGTCCAGGACAATCCGCAGTTCAGCTCCAAGGCATTCTATATCGGCGATAACCTGACCGTCGCGGTCGACTACACCAGTACGGCGCCACCCACGACCTCGAACTGCACGATAAATGTCTATGGTCCGCATCCCTCGACAGCGTTGTTTACGAGCATCCTTACTTCCGTCCCGGCAACACAGACGAATGGCACCGCGCTGATCGATGTGCCTGTGAATTTCCCGGCAGGCTTTTACCGTGTCGAAGTGATCGTCGACGATCCATGGGCATGCGGCATAAAAAAGATCGAAGAAATCAACAACGTGCTCGTCATGCGGCCGGGACAGACTCCCTGCACTGTCTGGCCCGGGGACGTGAACGAGGATGGAGTTGTCAACTACGCGGATCGCGCCTCGCTCAATCAGTACATTTACGAGGCAAATCTCCGTTATGACTGGCTCAACGGTCCCGGTCGCCTGGCTCCGCTCTACCCGGATCCCCTCGCGGAATTCGAATGGACCGGACAGGCCGCCGCGCCGTGGCTGACGCCCGAAGGCTGTCACATGGACGCCGACGGCAATGCGGTGGTCAACAACTTCGATTACGTCGCCATCAAAGTCAACTGGATGAGGAGCACCGGCGCGGTGAATCCGAAGAACGGACCTGCCGCACCGCCGCTGGCCTTCGCGATGCAGCAGAACTACCCCAATCCCTTCAATCCTTCGACAACACTGCGTATCGACATTCCGGAACGCGCGGCGGTGCGACTCGTGGTCCGCGACATGCTTGGACGCGTGGTATCCGAGCTGATCAACGGTGAGATGGAGGCTGGAAGTCATATCGTTGCCTTCCAGGCGAACGGTCTCGCCAGCGGCACCTATATGGCGACATCGGTCATGACCGGACTTACGAGTGGCATCAGCCATTCCCGGACGGTTTCGATGACGCTCTCGAGATAGACCTGTTTCATTTCCCAACTCTTCGGGGCTGTCCCTTCGACGGGCAGCCCCGTTTTTGTTTGGTGGTCATACCCGCGAAGGTGAATCTGAAAATGCGGAACAAAAATCATTTGACTGTTCCGGAAAGAATAATACATTGGATATTGCTGTCCTTACATAGTTCCGCCTTCCAGGTATCATAGTCTGTCACCATGAATACGAGCATTCAATTTCTCCGCGATCCGGAATATCGGGATTCCGTCCTCCTGTTCGTCCTCACTCCCGCTGGAATCATTTTCGATCCCGGGGATATCGGGAAAAACCTCTTCGGCAGCCGTTCATGGACACATGAAATCCTGTTGATCGAAGGGCTCTCGCCGAAGGCCATATTCCGCTACTCGGATATCGGTTTTCACTGGACGGATTTTCTCGATCTGGCGTTCCAGCACGCCGACCATACGCTCTTCTTCGTACCGCAGAAAGGAGTGTTCAGGGAAATAGTCAAGGAAAACCTTGTCCAGCAGAATCCGGACCTCTACTCTTTTTCCTTCCACAAATTCAATTGCGACGTCCGGGAAGGACTGGCACGGCAGGCAGAGAAACAGCTCGCCGCAGCCACGGATACTGTGAAAGCTTCGCCTGTGACGGAGAAGCAGAGTATAGAAGCAGACTCCGGCATCGACAGTCCGCAAAAACCTGTCCATGTAAAAAGCGCTCCTGCACTCCTCGCGGACGAGAAGCTGATGGACGCCCGTTCCGCCCTGCGCTCCCTGCTCGAAGCAGGCTGGTCGGCAAACGGGGTGTCGAGGATCACGGGCATTACATCCATGACAATCGGCAGCATCAGGAATGGGAAGTCCGCGCAGATTTCCACACGGGTGTACAACGCACTGATGAACATGAAGGCCGACGCCGACGCCGGACGCATCGTGCCGTCCTCCGGAAAATCTGCATTTCCAACGGTTCAATCACCCAAGCACGCCCCACGAGCATCGGCGCGTCCGGAGGCTGTATCAGTGCGTCCGACAACAGGGGAGGGTCAGGATGAGACACCGCTCGTCCATGAACAGTTCGTCGCGGTGGATGCAGAAAAACTCATCGCGCTTCTCGGCAGACTCTCAACGGTGTTCTCCGAAGGTATGGAAGAGCTGCGCGAAATGCGTTCGCTGCTCACCGAGGGAAAGAGGCGTTGACCGCCGCTGCCATTCTGACCGTCGTTGCCGATGCGGAGGGAATCGGTCCCACGGTGTATGTCGAATTCTACAGTGATCAGGGCGAACTCGCCGGTCAGACGAAGATCGACTTCGTGAAATTCGGCAAGGTCGAAGACAAGCGTCTCTCCGCCGTTGGATACGTTCCCAAACAGCCGATTGTCGCCAACGGCACGATCCATATCGAAGCCGAAGGAGGGAACATCGTAGCGGAATACCGGCAGGCCGAGAAGGCAAAATCCTATCAGATAGCAACGCCCATCGCGGGTGTGTGAACACGGAAATCACTGCGACAGATTGGTTTCGACTCGGAGTTCTCTCCGCGTGCATCCTCATGCTGCTCGGCATGAGCGAAATTGCGCGCCGTGTGCTCGGCGGGCCTGACGAGGTGACGCGCAAGACCGTGCACATCGGCACGGGTGTGGTGATTTTTTTCGCGCTTCCGTTTTTCCCCCGCGCCGGCGCGGTCATCCTCATCGCCGCAATTTTCGTCGCAGTCAACGCGGCAGCCTACGCCCGCGGCTGGCTCAAGGCTGTGCATCGCACGACGCGGAAATCGTTCGGCACCGTGTACTATCCTCTCGCGCTGCTGCTGCTGGCCATTCCGTTCTGGGAGCGGTATCCCGATCTCGTGCTGGCCGCCATCATGGTCATGGCGATCGGTGATGCGGCTGCGGGCATTGTGGGAGAGACCATCCGCGAACCGCGCCTGTATCTCGTCACTTCCGATCCGAAGAGCGTGCAGGGATCCGCAGCCATGTTCGGTGCGTCCTTCGTGGCATTGCTTGTCACACTGCTTGTGCACGGTGATGGCGGATTGGCTTTCGGCGATGCAATCGCGCGGGATCCCGCGGCAGTACTGCTCGCACTCCTCGCCGTTTCCCTTTTCGCGACGGGCTGGGAAGCGGCTTCATCGCGCGGACTCGACAACCTCTCCGTTCCACTTATGACCGCCGCAGCGCTGCATGTCTGCTTTGCCTCCGGCATGGAAGAGGCGGCGCTGCGTTTCGCGCTCGGTGCGGGACTCGGTCTCGCTGTCGCCGCCGCCGCGCACAGCGCACGTATGCTGCAGCCCTCAGGTGCGATAGCCACGTTCCTGCTCGCGACACTCATCTTCGGAATTGGCGGTTGGACCTGGACGATACCGATTTTTACGTTCTTCCTGCTTTCAAGCCTGCTGTCGAAATGGCGGAAGGCACGGAAGGTGTCCTTCGAAAACATGTTTGAAAAGAGCGGCAATCGTGACGCCGGTCAGGTAACGGCAAACGGTGCTCTCATCGGTGCGCTCGCATTGCTATGGCATGCGACCGGCGACGATCGTCTGTATCTGCTTTCTCTCGTTGCAGTAGCGGTGGTCACGGCTGATACCTGGGGGACGGAAATCGGTGTTCTCGCCAAGCGTCAGCCGCGCAGCATCATCACGGGAAAACGCGTCGCCGCTGGAACATCGGGTGGGATCTCGCTCCCCGGGACGCTCGGCGGAGTCGCCGGCGCCGCAGTGGTGACTCTTACCGCGCTGCCGTTCGTGGCACTTTCCCTTTCGCAGTTCGTCCTGATCATTCTTTCGGGAGCAGTCGGCAGCATTATCGACAGCGTCCTCGGTGCCACCGCGCAGGCGCAGTTCCGCTGTCCGCGATGCGGCGGGGATACCGAGAAATCGATGCATTGCGGTGTCCCCTCGGAACGTCTGCGAGGCCTCCCCTGGCTGCGCAATGACGCGGTGAATCTGCTCGCCACCGCATGCGCCGTCGCGCTCTCCGCACTGATCCTGATGCGATAGCGGGCATCTCGTCTCCCGCCGTGGCGGGGTGCTGTGCCGAGAAGAGCGCCCGTGTTTCCCACGTTCGGATATCCGCGAGGTACCGTGCCGAGAAGAGCACCCGTGTTTCCCACTTTCGGAAATCCGCTTGGAAACGTATGTTATCTGCATATAAGATTCCAGCCCGGATGCGATTCCTCCCCTGTGAAATACCGCCTCGCCGCGTCATCGTGCTCATGTTCATGCTCACGCTCGTGTTCGGAGCCGCCTGTGAGCGCGAACGGATCGTGGATCCCGGTCCCGACTCCATCGCACCTCTGCCGCCGGCCGGTCTGCTCGTCGAGAGCGCGCGCGACGGGTATATTTTCATCAGTTGGATACGGAACAAGGAACTCGATCTGAGCGGATACGTCGTCCATCGCGCGGAAGAATCTGATCCTGCGCGATTCACGCGTGTCGACACGGTAACGCAGTTCTATTTCATCGACGAGCAGCGGAGCTACGACACGACCTATTCCTATTTCATTACCGCGCTTGACGAGAGCGGTAACGAAAGCGCTGCTTCCGACACCGTATCGGCACGCGCAATGAACCGCTACGCACCCGATCCACCCACTGAATTCAGCGTCAATGGATTCAACGACGGCGATCGGCGGATGATGCGCCTCGCGTGGAGCGCGGTGGATGAAGCCGACATCGCAGGATATCGCATATACAGGTCCGATGTTCCATTTGAAGCGGCCGATTCTTCCCTGCTCCTCGCGGAGCAAGTCTCTGCGTTTCTGGACGATCTTACCGTCACGCAGACCGCGCGCAGGTACTTCTACGCCGTGACGGCCGTGGATCGCGGGGGCATGGAGAGCGATCTGTCACGAGTCGTCTCGGATGTCATCTCGTCCCTTCCCGTTCCTCTGTCGCCTGCCGAGAATGGCAGCGCTGAAGCCTATCCGCTGTTCCGCTGGCAGCGGGCACCCGAAGCCGCGGCATATCTGCTGTCGGTATCCTTTTCTGAAAACACGGGGGAAATCTGGTCCCGTGTCATGCTGCCCGATGATTCCGATACACTTTCCTTCCGCTACGACGGCAGTCCGCTGACACCCGGAGAACTCTATTACTGGCGCGTCTCGTCCATGACTGCGGTGAACGGCAAACCCAACGGTGTCTCAGACGCCCGGCGCTTCCAGGTACGCAATTGATACGGAGCGCATCGCGATTACTTCCTGCAAGGCTGTCGCTGCTGATACTGAGCCTCGGCGTCTGTACCGGTAGTTTGCAGGCGCAGATCGTCCCTCCGGATGCGGTCTCTGCCGACAGCAGCCGCACGAAAGGGGGGCCCGGTGTGCTCTCTCTCGGTTTTGAACGTAACGTCAACACATTTCTGTGGGATTTCGGAGGAAGCTGGCGATCAGGACGCGGACCGTGGCGGGTAAATGCGGATGAGCGGTTTCAGCGCACGCTCATCCGCACCGACCGGAGCACGGTCAAAGATGAACAGAGCTTCTCCCTGGGTGCGGAACATGATCTTTCCGAACGCATCGCGGCCACGGCATCCTTTTCCTCGTTCATTTTCTCCGACAACCGCGCACTCGCCCTCAACGACCTGTCAGCCAACAAGGCGCTTGTCGGTGCCCGGTGGACCCCGATACCGGTACTCCAGGTCACTCCCATGGCCGGAGTGAGCTTCGACAACCAACAGGGAATCGAGGATAACGGATTCATGTACACCGCCGCAGCGCGAATACAGGATCTCATCATCGGCCGCACGACCGCCCAGGCGGAACTGTTCTCCTCGGCCGAGTTCATCGATCCTCGATTTCAGCAGGAACATCGCGGATCGGCGAATTTTCTGGCGCGCTTCGCTGAGGACGGGCTGAACCGTACGGAAATGCTGTTTCGTTCCGTGAGGCGCGAATTCTATCTGTCGTACGATTCGACACAGGCAGCATCGGGAGGAACAGCCTTCCCGATCGAATCACGAGACGAACGGATAGTCACGCTCAGCAACACCATGCAATACCGGCCGCTTTCCCAGCTGCACCTTGCCGCGACCATCGATCTCACGCAACGCGACATCGCCCGGGTTCGCCCGCAGCGAAATCCCGACAGCGATCTTCCGTTCTTCGATGCCGACATAGGCGAGTTCTATCTCAACGGCAACATTCAGCTTGCATATGATGCCGGCCGCGGAACATCCGGACAACTGCGCGTTGAACTCAACGAAAGGGATGAAACTCACGAGATCAGCAGCTTCGAAGGAGCAAATGCCGTTGTCTTTTCGCGGCAGCAGTCGCTCGAACGGCAGAAGAATAATACGATACGGCAGATGCAGCTCGGACTCGTACTTTCGCACGCGCTTTCTCCGAATGACACGTTGTGGATGTCCGGTTCGACGGTGAAAATGCAATACGACACTCCCAGCGAGGACAACTTCGATGATCGTGATGAACTCTTCGTCCTCGCCGGTCTTCGCTGGACGCATCGTTTCAGTCCGCTTTTCCAGTCCTCCCTCAGCGCGGACGTCAATCTCCGGCATACCGTCTTCATCTTCGCGGAGCGGAGCGCGAACAATACGTGGAACCGGGTCATCCGTCTTTCACCGGCGACGGAATTGCGTCTCGGTCCTTCCTTCGTCAGCCGCAACGCAGCCGAAGTAGTCGCGAACTACACGGTATACGATTTCGAGAGCGTGAGTCCGTCGCAGCGGAGTTTTTCCCTGCGACAGCTCACCCTCAGCGATTCGACGCTTCTTCAGTTTGGCGGTCCGGTCTGGATGGAGATGCAGCTGCATCTTCGCTTTTACGAGCGAGGGGAGCTTCGCTGGTCGGCGTTTACGTTGCGGCCATTGCAGTATTTCGACGAGCGAACATTCGCGCTGACCCTGCTTCATCTCGGCGAACGCGTGCGCGCCTCGCTCGGCTTTCGCTTTTTCGAACAGCATCGGTATGCATATACCGGACTCGACCGGCAAGCCGCCGGCACCTTGCGGAGTTACGGTCCCACGGCAGGGATGCGCCTGCGTCTCTCTGCTTCGACCGAAATACTTGCCGAAGGATGGTACCAGTTCACCTCGGAAAACGATCGCGCCTCGCGTGTGACCCCGAATGTCTCCTTGCGTGTCTTCTGGAATCTATGAGCGGGATTTCCTACTTTACTTACCCGAATCCACCGTATGAATGCAGGAGATTCGTACACTGAGCGACGCACTACTGAAAAAGACCATCAGCATTCCAAGCGTGCGATCGAACATTCGACTCGTCGAGGAGTTTGTGCTCGAGATTGATGATGCACTCCATCTGGATGAGTCCGTGCTCGACCGCATCATGATTTCCGTCACGGAGGTTGTCAACAATGGCATCATCCACGGAAATAAATCGAACGCCGACAAGCATGTGCATCTGAGCTGCATCTGCTACGACGATCGCATCGACTTCATCGTGCGCGACGAAGGCGACGGCTTTCACCCCGACGACCTTCCCGATCCGCTTGCGGAAGACAATCTGCTCAAGGAGGGGGGTCGTGGCGTGCTGATCATCAGGTCCATGATGGACGCCGTCGAATTCCGCCACGGCGAGCACGGAATGGAGGTCTATCTCAGCATCCGGCGCGATCCTCAACTTTTGTGACCAGCTGTTCCACTTCACGAACCCCGCATGCCCGACCGTCCGTACGTCCCTGGCGATGAAACCAGGATCATGACCATACAGCGCTACATCGCGCAGATGGAGCGCATCCATCCCGACGCCACGGGAGAGTTTTCCACTCTTCTGCGCAACCTTGCACTCGCAGCGAAGATCGTGTCACGCGAAGTGCGCCGCGCGGGATTGGTAAATATTCTCGGACGCGCCGCGCTGACAAACGTTCATGGAGAGGATGTCAAAAAACTGGACCTCTTCGCGAACCAGATGATCATCAATTCCATGGAGAGCGGCGGACAGCTCTGTGTGATGGCATCGGAAGAAAACGAGTCCATCATACCGATTCCCGACGAGTTTCCCTGCGGCCATTACGCCATGCTCTTCGATCCCCTCGATGGCTCGTCGAATATCGACGTGAACGTCACCATCGGTACGATCTTTTCCATTTTTCACCGTGTCTCCGAGAGCGGCCCCGGCACGGAAGCCGACATCGTGCAGACGGGGCGCAAGCAGATTGCCGCGGGCTACATCATGTACGGATCAAGCACGATCATGGTGTTCACCACCGGCGAGGGCGTGCAGGGCTTCACGCTCGATCCCACTATCGGATCCTTCCTGCTTTCGCACCCGGACATGACGATACCAAAGCGCGGCCGCTATTACAGCACAAACGAAGGAAATCGCATGCTCTGGGATGACGGTTTCCGCCGGTATATCGAGTACCTGCAGACGCAGGACAAGGAAAGCGGGCGTCCGTACAAATCCAGGTATGTCGGCTCGATGATCGCGGACGTTCACCGCACGCTGCTGTATGGCGGCATTTTCGCCTATCCGGCCGACAGGGAAAATCCCAACGGCAAACTGCGTCTGATGTACGAAGCCAATCCAATGGCGTACATCATCGAGCAGGCGGGGGGGCGCGCGAGCGACGGCAAGCGGCGCCTGCTCGACATCGAGCCTCATGACATTCATCAGCGCGTCCCGGTGATCCTCGGCAGCAAGGAAGACGTGCTCGAGGCTGAGGCGTTCATCGCCGGAACACGGTAAACAGATCTCATGAACCTTTTTTCTCACGCGCGCACAATACTGACAGCATTGCTGCTCCTGCTCGCCGTCCACGCCCATGGCCAGCGATCGGCGGGCGACAAGGCGAATATCGATCCGCAATTTCTCGTCGACATGCCTGTCGCGGGTATCATTCCCGCGACCGCCGGCGCGATCGAGACCTACCTGTATCCGGATGGCGGCGTGCTTGCCGGTGTGACGTACGGACTGATGACCAACCTGAATGTCGGAGTTTCCTTCGGTGGCACCCGCTTGATCGGCAGCGGAGGAATCACCTGGAACAACCTGCCGGGCATTGCCGTGCGTTACCGCGTGCTTGAAGAAAACGTGCACAGTCCCGCCATCATCGTGGGCTTCGATTCGCAGGGACACGATGGCTGGATTCCGTTTCTTCGGCAGTATGTCATGAAAAGTCCCGGATTTTTCATCGCAGCGAGCAAGAATTACGATTTCCACGGTACAATCAGTTTCCACGGAAGCGCGAATTACACGCTTGAGCGCAACGACGACGATTTCGATCCGAACATTTACCTCGGCGCGGAAAAATCCATCGGTCCCATCGTTTCCTGGCTGGTCGAATACAATTTCGCCTTCGACAACGATCGTGACAACAAGGGTTTCTGGAACGGTTCGCTGGGCACCGGTTTCCGTGTATCGACCAACATCGGCTTCAACGCGGACATTCTTTTTAAAAATCTCATCGCTTCGGATTTCGCCTACGATAAGGTTATCCGCGCTGTTCGGATTCAGTACGTGCGATACCTGTGATGTCCCCGTCTTCCAGTGCAATTCGAAAGACCTGTGATCCCCAACCCGGGAGTCTGATTTTTTAATCACAGGGTGTCCACAAATGAGGTCACCGGAAGCAGACTTTCTTCTGGAAGATGCAGCACATAAATTGAAATTCCTCGAAACATTCGTAATTGAAGCGCTCGTGGAAAGGCTCTTTTACGGCATGAAAATTGTTGTATGATATATGGCTACAACGAGAACCCGATGAGGTGTGTCATGAAACGAAATTCCATCATTCTGCTTGCCCTGGTGTCGGCGGTCGTCCTGCTCGGTTCTTCGGGCTGTTACACTCAGCTCACCGTGCGCGATGACTATCCCCGTTACGAGGACTACGATTACGCCGATTATTCCGAGTCGTACGTGGACAGCAGCGGCAATAACATCACCAACAATTACTACTACGACGGCTACGGCCGTCCCGGAACCTATTTCGATTTCTATTACCCCGTGCGCTTCGGTTCGGTCTGGTCCGCCTATTACGATCCATGGTATTACGACTATTACGCACCCCCGTACTGGGGTTACTATAACCACTACTGGAATCCTTTCTGGTACGGTCCTTCCTGGTACTGGGGCGGTTCGTATTACAACCATCATTACGGCCACTCGGGATACTGGGACAGTCCGTATTACTACGGAGGCTCCCGCTACACCGTCCGCAGCGACGGTACCCGCATACGCACCGGAGGCAACACGCGCACGTTAGATACAAGGACCCGCACGTCAGGCGCCACACGCTCGGTGACACGCAGCAGCGGCGTCAGCCGATCGACGAACGATGGCGGTGCCATCCGCTCGTCGTCGACGCGTTCGCGGACCTCGACCGGAACCTCATACGATCGTCTGAACACGAGGACTCGCGAATCATACAACAGCCGCTCGCGGTCCTACGAGAATGCATCGACACGTTCCCGAAGCATCGAAAGCAGCACGCCGCGTTCTTCCAGCTCCGGCAGCAGCAGATCAATAGAGAGCACACGTTCACGCAGCGGATCCGGATCTTCGGAGCGCAGCTATTCGCCGCCTTCACGCAACCGCAGCAGCTCCGGGTCCTCGAGTCCGAGCTACTCGCCGCCGTCGCGCAGCAGCAGCGGCAGCTCCGGTTCGCGCAGCAGTTCAGGGAGCAGCGGCGGCTCGAGCAGAAGTTCCGGTTCCTCCAGCTCGTCGGGTTCCGGGAGCCGCAGCCGGTCACGGTAACATCGACACAGAATTTCCGTACCGAGTCCATCAGATACACACACCATGAGCACCCTGTCCCAGGCCGGTGGAATATCGACACACCCTGCCGGCCTGGTTCATCTGGAGGTTATAATGAAACGCGCGATATTTCTTTCCCTATTCATGATGATGATCCTTGCAGCCAATGCCCGCGCCCAGACCGTTGAGGACGCCCTGCGGCTCTCGCACACCGGAGACCTGGTCAGTGCCCGCAGTGCCGGAATGGGCAACGCGTTCGTGGGACTCGCAAACGATGCCTCGGCCCTGTACTGGAATCCGGCTGGTCTCGGCCAGCTGCGCATGCGCGAGTTTTCCTTCGGACTCTCGAATATCGGCATGAACAACGATGCGAGCATGTTCGGTGTGCAGGCAAATGGCAGCGAAAACGGGACGGTCTTCAACAACCTGAACCTGGCGATCCCCTTCCCCGTGGCCCGTGGCAGCTTTGTGGTCGCGGCGGGCTATAATCGACTCCTCGATTATACCGGCACCATGCAGATGGACGTGTACAATCCCCAGAGTTCGATCCAGTCTTCACTTTACAACGCCGACGACGAGGAACTGGATTTTGCATGGAACCTCGGGCTCGAAGACACGCTTGTGCTGAGCTATATCGACGAGGGAAAGCCAGGCTGGTTTGCCATACCTGTCGCCAACCGTGTCCAGCAGACGATCGAGCAGTTAGAAGACGGCGGACTGAACCAGTGGAGCTTCGGCGGCAGCCTCGAAGTCGCTCCCAATGCGATGATAGGTTTGTCTCTCAATATCCTCTCCGGGTCCTATCGCTATGAACGCTCTTTCATCGAGGAGGACGTCAATAACGTCTGGCAGGATGCGATTGTGGGCATCGACAACGTCACGCGCACAGACTTCCAGCGACTGGAACTCGATGAAGATTGGGAGCAGGACATCTCGGGTTGGAATATGCGCTTCGGCTTTCTCTACAACCTCAACGATGTGGCGCGATTCGGCGTGGCAGTACAGACGGCGAATATGATCACGATCAGCGAAGATTACACCAAATCGGGATCCGCCAGATTCGCGGACGCAAATCTGAGCTACGAGCTGAACATCGACAACAACAACTACGATATCACGACGTCGCCGGTCTACAGCGTCGGCGCCTCCTGGTCGCCGGTCGAGTACGCGACCGTCAGCGGCGATTTCGAGATCGTGGACTATTCGGATCTGGAATTCGGTGATACCAACAATTTTGAATCGAGTCCGCTCAACCACGACATCCGCAAGCTCTTCCGTGCGACCAATAATTTCCGCATCGGCGCCGAATTCTCGATCCCCAAAACCGGTCTGGTCCTTCGCGGTGGCTTCGGCTACCGGTATTCGCCCTGGGAAGCGGACGAGGAAAAAGCGGATTACGACATCAAAACCATCTCCGCTGGACTCGGATACGAATTCGAGAATAATTTTGCCATTCATGCGGCATACACGATGTCCAATTACACCACTTTCTCATACAACTACACCGATCCGGATATCGACGTACCCGACGAGGCCTTCCGCGCTGACCAGGAAATCGATGTCTCGCGCCTTATGTTCGGGCTCGTGTACCGTTTCTGACGGGTCGATGTCCGGCATTTTTCGACCCTGCGGATTCCAGCGCCGCAGGGTCTTTTTTTGCCCAACCCGGAGAGCACCGGGGAGAAGGCCGCATGCATTGCATCATAAGGGCAACTCCCATATATTTGTAAGCTTGTATATCTGTTCTTCATACGTGGAGTAGTTTGACATGGGTATGATGACCAAAATGCGCGACAATGCGCACGTCTTCATCATGGCTTTCGCGGTCGTCTTCGTTGCGTTCTGGGTCTTCAGCGACCTTGACCTCGGTTCGATCATGCAGGGCTCGATGAACGAAATCGGAAGCATTGGTGGGAAAGCCATCTCCTACCAGGAGTTCCAGGACGTCGTCGAGCGTGCCGCCGAACAGCGCAAGGAACAAAACAACGGCCGTGATCTCACGGAAAACGATTACATGCAGATCCGTGAACAGGTCTGGAATGATTTCGTGACGCAGACGATCGTCGAGCAGGCCATCGAGGAATTCGGAATCACCGTTTCCGATGAGGAGATCACCGACTGGGTGTTCAGCGATGAACCGCCGCAGCAGCTCGCTCAGTACTTCACGGACTCCACGGGTCGTTTCAACAGGGATGCCTATCAGCAGTTCCTTCGCAATCCCGGTCCTGAAAATCAGCAGGCTCTCGTGGCGATCGAATCCCAGCTGCGCTCCGAGCTGCTTCGTTCCAAGCTGACGAACATCCTCACTTCGTCCGTCCTTGTTTCCGAAGGAACCATCCGTTCGAAATTCGTCGAACAGAACATCGATTTCGTCAGCAGCTATGTCTTCTTCGATCCGCGCGTGTTCGCCGGTGCCGATACCGCCGCACCATCGCAGGCCGAGTACGAGCGCTTCTACGAGAAGAACAAGGAGCGTTTCAAGACAGAGGACATGCGCAAGCTCAAGTATGTCGTTTTCCCGGATGTTCCCTCGAAAGGCGATACCAGCGCTGTCGTAAACGAACTCAATACGCTGAAGGAGCTTGCTGTCGGCGGCGAAGACTTCCTCGAACTCGTCGCCAACAACTCCGTGCAGCCTTACGATTCGACGCGCTGGTTTACGCGCGATCAGGTCGGTGCCGAGGTCGCAAAACAGGTCTTCTCCCAGTCTGTCGGTTCAATCGTGGGTCCTGTGCCCAACGAAACAGGGCTGTCCATCTACAAGATCCTCGGGGAACGTACTTCTGAAAACGTCATGTATCATGCCTCGCATATCCTCCTCCGTACCGACGGCGGACAGGATGATGCTGCACAGAAGGCGAAAGCGGAACAGGTCCTCGCAAAGGCCAAGTCCGGCGCGGACTTCGCAGCACTCGCAGCGCAGTATTCCGAAGAGCCGGGTGCTGCCGAGCGCGGCGGCGATCTCTCCTGGTTTGGAAAGGATCGCATGGTCAAGGAATTCGAAGACGCCGTCTTTGGTGCGCGCCCGGGCGATATCAAGGGTGTCGTTAAAACGCAGTTCGGCTACCATGTCATCAAGGTGCACGATCGTTCCTCCCGCGAACTCCAGATGGCGGAACTCCGCATGGATATCCGCTCGGGCAGCGGCACTCGTGACGCCATTTTTGAGCGTGCGCGTGATTTCGCGTACTTCGCGACGGAAAACGGATTCGAAGCCGAAGCCGCCGCACAGAAGCTTCAAGTGATGGAGACACCCGAATTTGCGAAGCAGACCGGTTCATACATTCCGAATCTCGGCACGAATCCCGCTCTTGTGAAATTCGCGTTTGAGAATGGCGTCGGAGAGATCAGCGAAGTGCATCAGTCGAGCGCTGGATATACCGTTGCGATGGTAGCCGAAGAGCGTCCGGCAGGATACCGCGCCCTTGACGAAGTGCGCGAGCAGATCAAACCGCAGGTCGTGTACGATCGCCAGGTGGCGAACACCCTCAAGAAAGCACAGTCGATCGCGACGAAGGGCAAGTCCCTCGAGCAGATCGCCGCATCCCGGTCGGGACTCGTGGTTGCGACAACCCCGCCCTACAAAATTCAGGCAGGCGTACCTAATGTCGGTGCCGACCAGGCATTCATCGGCCGCATGCTCGGATTGAAGCCCGGTGGCATCACCGCGCCATTCCGCGGTCAGCGCGGTGTCTATGTCGCGCGTCTCGACAGCAAATCCGCCTTCGATGACACTGCATACAAGGTGAAAAAGGACGAAATCCGCCAGCAGTTGTTGTCTTCGACTCAGAACGAATTCATTCAGTCGTGGATCGAACAGCGGCGCAACGAGATCGACATCGTCGACAACCGGGATAAGTTCTTCCGTTGATCGAAACCACATCGACGCGCATTCGTCACATGAGAGAAATGAGCCGGGTTTCCTGACCACGAAAGCAAGGAACCATATGAAACACCCCCGAAGGCAGCTGTTGGTCTCAACGCTCATTCGGGGGTGTCTTTTTGTGCTGCTGTCCGCTGCCGCGATGGGGCAGCGCACGGATCATAGCGTTGCCGTGTACGGAAGCTTCAATGACGACGCGCGTATTTTCCTGTTCCCGCAGTCACCCGATCCGACACTGCGGCAGCAGACCCAGGGATTGGGAGGATCGTTCGGCGCGGCGGCATCCTGGCGCTACAGGGTGTTTCCCACGATCGCGGTGGAATTCCGCGGAGAATTCATCACACGCGAAGTCGAGCAGGAATACGGCGGTTCGTCTGTTTCGCATGGCTTCACGATGATGCTGTTCGAGGGCAGCGCACTGTTCTCCTTGCCGTTCTCCGGGGATCGCTTCGACATGTACGTCGGCGGTGGTCTCGGCGTGTACAGCGGCAGGAGGATCCATGCGATTGCGGGTATCGAAGCGGAACACATCTCCGCGACACCGGCGATCGGCATTCACGTACTGATAGGGGCCGAATATCTCGTTCTGGAACACGTTGGCTTGCGGTTCAACCTGCTCTTCCGCGATCCGCAGGTCAGCGTCGAAAACCGTTTCCTCCAGCCATCTGTCACTGCCGCCGGCGTGACCCATCCACTTCAGACCGACGTTTTCCGTTCCAACATCAATCTCAACGGCAACGCGTACTGCGCGGGATTGGCGTACTACTTCTGAGGTTACATTTTGTCCGGCGCGTCTATGCCGATGATGGCGAAGCCGTTACGCAGCACCTGCTTCGTCGCACGGCACAGGGCGAGCCGCGCTCCGCTCAGCGCCCGGTCATCTGTCACGACGCGACAGTCGTGGTAGAACTTGTGGAACGCCGTCGCGCAGTTGTTCAAGTATGTGCACAGATGCTGCGTCTCATACGTACGCGCGGATACGACCACCCACTCCGGAAAACGCAGGAGTTCCTTGATCAAGGTCACTTCCGATTCATGATTCAGCAGGGAGAGGTCGGCGACGTTCTCTTCGCCGACGGCCTCGGTTTCAGCGAAGCGCAAGATACTCGCGATGCGTGCATGGGCGTATTGCAGGTAGTACACGGGATTGTTCTCGCTCTGTTCCTGCGCCAGCTTGATGTCGAATTCAAGATGCGACGCGGCACCCCGCATGATGAAAAAATATCGTACGGCATCAGCTCCGACATCCGCGATAAGATCATCGAGATAGTAGACGTTGCCTGAACGCTTGCTCATCTTCACGGCTTCGCCTTCATGCACGAAGCTCACCATCTGATGGATGATCACGTCGATATGATCCGTCGCAAGACCAATCGCGCGAAGTGCGGCCAGCACATCGGGTATCGTGGCGATGTGATCCGCCCCGAAGATATCGATGATGCGATCGTATTTGCGGAGAACTTTCTCCCGATGGTAGGCGATATCAGGCAGTCTGTATGTCGGCTCGCCGCTGCTCTTGACGATAACGCGATCCTTGTCCGCTCCGAAGGCCGTGGTCCGGAGCCAGATGGCGTCATCCTTGTCATAGACCAGGTCCGTTTCGCGCAGTGCCGCGAGGACGGCTTCGATCTTCCCTTCGTTATAAAGACTGTCCTCGTTATAGAAGATGTCGTGATGCACTCTGAGCGTATCGAGTGTGTGCCGTATCATGGCGAAACACTGCGTTTCGCCTTGTTTTCGGAAATACTCCAGCGGCGCATCCTTCTTCGCATCGCCTTCTTCATCCAGGATTTTCCGGGCAATCGTGCTGATATAGTCGCCGGCATAATGGATGTTTTCATCCGACACCTGCTCACCAAGCAAGCCGCGATATCGCTCGCGGATGCTTATTGCCAGATTGTTCATCTGGCTGCCGGCATTGTTGAAATAGTATTCGCGGGTCACGCTCCATCCGGTCCATTCCAGCAGGGAGCAGATCGTGGCACCGATGCAGACCTGGCGGCCGTGCCCCGCGTGCAGCGGACCGGTAGGATTTGCACTTACCCATTCGACGTTTACGGATTTCCCGGCATGCTCGTCGCTCGCACCGTATCGGTCGCCTCGCTCGAGGATATCCCTGAGTCCTTCGGAAAGGTGTGTGCCGGCAAACCGGAAGTTGATGAAACCCGGACCTGCGATATCCACTGAGGATATTTTCCGTGCATCAAGTCGCAGGATGTCCACGATATCCTGCGCGACCTGACGAGGATTTTTCCGCGCCGCGCGTGCCAGGATCATCGCGACATTCGTCGAAAGGTCGCCGTGGCCGGCAATCTTGGGTTTTTCAAACTGAATATCGTCGGCCGGCGCTTCCAGTCCCAGAGTGGACAGCGCAAGCGCAAGCTGTGCTCTCAGATAATCCTTCATGATCCGTGCTGTATGGGTGGTGGAGAAAACGAGGCGGGCGGTCTGAAATCAATCCGCGACGACAGTTCGTGGAGCGTCGCCCCAGAGGCGTTCGATATCGTAATAATCGCGCACACGGGGTTGGAAAACATGCACGACGACGTCGACGAAGTCCAGAAGCACCCACTGCAGATTCTTCATTCCTTCGCGTCGCCATACGCGGGAACCCTGCTCCCGGCTGCCGTCGTCAATGGCGTCTGCAATGGCTTTGACCTGCGTATCCGATTCGCCGGTACACACGACAAAATAATTGGTGACGTCGGACAGGCCGGACAGATTGAGGATGACGACATCCTTTGCCTTCTTCGAGAGCGCGAGTTCCGCGGTGAGCTGTGCGAGTTCCTTTGCTTCCAATGCGCATCCATTTCTGTGATCGAGTATTCCGAGCCGATGATCGTTTATTCCGACGGTTTCAGTTTTTCGTAGTCTCTCCCGATGACCACGGAAACGTTCAGGTAGTAATCGGGATTGATCTGTTGCACGATATTCTTCTCCTCTATGCCGAGCGCATATGCGACCTTCCTGGCGGTCTCGAGGTCGCCCGTGCGATCGATGACCAGCGACTCCTCAACGTCGAAGGTCTTGTAGTTCGTCGACTGGACCACGTCGAAATTCCTCTTTCGCAAATAGTCCGTGAAGAGCTGGGCGACACCTGACGCACCGCAGCCGTTGAGCACGTCTATCTGGATAATCTCCGCCGACACCTCCGCGCTCTCCGGCGATTCCGTCGTCCAGTCCACCGGCTTGTCGGTCATCGTGTTCGTGATGAACGAGTACAGCAGGAAAAAAACGACGATAGCCAGCAGGGCTATCACGATGTTGAGGAAAAGGTGTTTCGGATGAAGCTGCTTGTTCGTCTTTACCCTTGCCATGCGGTCAATATACGAAAAAAAGCCGAGCGCGTAACCCGGCTTGCACTGGTACGACATGCCGACCGTGGTCAGGGAAGCTCTTCTTCGTCCCAGCTGTCAAAGAACATGCCGCCCCTGAGACCGCGGCTCATGTACGGATCATACAGCGAATACGGATCGTTGCGGAACTGCAGACTGATTCGCATGTCCTTGCTCGGACGGTAGTCGACGCTCGCACGGCGGAGGAAGATGCCGGAGAGATCCTGCTTGAACATCGCGGAGGCGCTGCCAAAGGGAGAGAACATCATCGCGATGTCTGCGCGCACGCTCAGCGGCTCCGAGATGCGGTAGCGCAGACTGTTGGTATACATCGACACTCCGAGACTCTGGTCTCCGAAGGATCCGTAGCTGACCGAGACACTGTGCCGCATTTCGAAATTATCAGGATTGATAAATCCCAATATGTTGCTGTTTTGACTGTTACGATACACGCCATCCCTCACGGATGGAAGCCCGGGCTCTTCGCCGCGGAACTGTGCCGTCGCCGTCAGTGACAGCGCAAGGAGAATGAACAAAACCGAAAATGCGTACCTGGCAGTCACAGTAAATTCCTTTCTACAAACGTAACGGAATCTTACGCACCACGCCTTTCAAATGCAAGTCAAAGCCGCGTGCGCGCTGTTCGCGCGGACCAAGATGCACGGGTTTCGACGCCGGAAAAACGCGTGAAAAAATTCTGAAAAAATCTTTCCTCGCTAAGTCATTACGGCATCCGTACTTTGGAAAAGTCAAGTGCCTCGCGGACTTTTTGCCTGTTGAAAATCATCTTTTCACTGTCTATACTATCGGGCACGGCCACCTTTTGCAGCGCTGTGAACAAGTTGTGGATAAGATTACTCCATCGACGTCGATCGAGTACTGATGAGATCATGCGGAATGCCGTTTTTCCGCAGTATTGAAGTTTTATCCCGTTGCTTTCCTTATAAGTTGTTATATTCAAAGGATTTGACCTTCGCCGGTCAAAAGCCCGTTGCTGACTTTTTTTCTCGATCAGATGATCGTGTGCTTTCAGTTTACACAGGCCGATTGGAATTTTTTTGTGAATAACTCCCACACCCATGGATGTTGAAATCAGCAGGCCTGCTGCCGTTGTCTGGCGCGAATGCCTCGAGCGGATACGACCACAGGTCAAACCGCTGACCTTCAGTACATGGTTTGAACCCATAGTACCCTCCGGCCTCGAAAACGGTCTGCTGACCGTGGAGGTACCGAGTACGTACTTCTATGAATGGCTCGAGGAACACCACTTCGAACTCATCCAGTGCTCACTGCGTGAAGTGCTGGGAGACAACGCCTCGCTGCAGTATGCGGTGAAGGTACCGAAGCAGGATCAGTTCGCCCTGGACCTGGAACGAAATCCCTATCCGGCAGGTCAGCCCGCCCTTTCCGCGGCAGCGGAAAAAAGGAGGACGCACGAGGGGATTTATGTACGAGAACCGTTCGTAACCAATCTCAATCCGAAATTTACCTTCGAGAGCTTCATACGCGGAGATGGAAATCAGTTTGCACGCGCAGCAGCTCTCAACGTCGCCAACAACGCGGGCGAGACTGCATTCAATCCGCTGGTCCTCTATGGAGGAGTCGGGCTGGGCAAGACGCATCTGATTCAGGCGATCGGCAATCATGTCTCACAGGTAAATCCGGAGAAGCGCGTCTATTACGTGAGCAGCGAGAAGTTCACGATTGACTTCGTTGACTCCATCGAGCGCAACAACACCATCGAGTTCTCGAATTTCTACAGGAACATGGACGTGCTGATCGTCGACGACATCCAGTTCTTCTCTGGAAAGGAGAGAACGCAGGATACGTTCTTCCACACCTTCAACACGCTCCATCAGCTGAAAAAGCAGATCATTCTCTCTTCAGACCGGCCGCCGAAGGACCTCGTCGGGCTCGATGAACGCCTTATTTCACGATTTCAATGCGGGTTGACAGTGGACGTGCAACCGCCGGACCTGGAAACCCGCATCGCCATTCTTCGCAAAAAAGCAGAAGGCGATCATATCGATCTTCCACAGGACGTGATTGAATTCATCGCGTCGAACGTTAAGTCCAACATTCGCGAACTTGAGGGGTGCTACATCGGTCTCATAGCCAGACATACGCTTGAACAGCGACCTCTCGATGTTGTGCTCGCCGAACGGGTACTCAAGCACGTCATTTCATCGGACAAGAAGGATCTGACGGTCGAGCAGATTCAAAAAATCGTCGCCGATCACTTTAAGGTGTCCGAAACTTCACTGCGGGCAAAAACACGCAAGCAGGAGATTGTCCTGCCGCGCCAGGTCGCCATGTACCTGGCAAAGAACCTGACCCGGGCCTCTCTCAAAACGATCGGATTGCACTTCGGCGGCAGGGATCACAGCACCATCATTCACGCCTGCAAGACGATCGAACGCGATATGGCCGATGACGACACCCTTCGCAACCGGGTAGATCAACTTGAAAAGCAGATTTCCTACATCACCCGCTGAATAATCCACCATTGTGGAAAACGTTCGGTACAAAGCCTCTGGGCGACATCTCTTTTGTGGATGATCGCCCTTTTTCATTTTTCGGCATTCATCTTCCCTACCCGGTCCGTCTTATGCACATCGTATCAACAGTACCCAACATCAAGTATAACTTCAGAACAATCGCCTGGAAGCTGTTTCGTTCCACAATGTATCCTGCTTTCATTCCCGTTATCCACTTATCCACATTTCCAATAACAATGAGTGTTATTTTCATATCATAGACTTGTTCATATACTTGAAACGTTGAGCGCGAGGTAATGGCGGAAATACCGGAAAGAATGGGCACGGCGCTTGCTTTGTGGCAGACCGAATGGACATCGCATGGCTACTGTTTATGCGTCACAGGAAGCGCGGCGAGGAAAGAGGAAACGCCGTACTCGGATATGGACCTTCTCCTGGTCCATGATGACGAGAACGCCACGCATGATATGGTCGCCGAGCAGATAGTGGTGAAATACGCTTCCGGAGTGGATCGCGTCAGCCTCACCGTTCGTTCCCTTTCCGATTGTTCCGGAATGATGAGGACGGACATACGATCATGGGTTGCGCAGATGGATGCTGTCTTTCTCGCAGGGAATGAACACGTGTTCTGCAGTTTGAGAAATGCGGTCAGGGAAGGAATCGTGCGGGATAAGCCTTCCATCGTGACTGCCCTCGCATCGCTGACGGCAGCGCGACATCAGCATTATGGAGGTGTCATTGCGCTACTCGAACCAAATATAAAAAACAGCGCAGGTACGCTGCGAGACATTCACACCATTTATTATCTCGACCTGTTGGACAGGATTTCCGATCTTTCTTCATGCACAGCTTCCTGGCCGGGTGTGGTCGAGGTAATTTCCTCGACTGCGCTTTCCGCGGAACGCAGGGAAACGCTTCTGCTTGCGTACGAATTCATGCTCACGGTAAGATCGAAGATGCACGAAATAAGCCGGCATCTGCACGACTCTCTTGACTATGATCTGCAGCGCCATGTCGCTGCTATCATGAAATATGGACGCGCGGGAGAGCAGGCAGGGGTGGAGCGCTTTATGCGCGATTATTACCGCAGGGCACGGACGGTTGATACTTCACTGCGTCTTGCCTTTCATGATACTATGAAGGAGCTGGGACTGCTCGATAAGACAAGCCCGTCCGTCAAACAAATACATTTCAGCTGGGATGATTCGACAGACATGTCCATCATGCAGGCGTTCGTAACCATGGCCCGGACTGGCGGCAGATTCGGGGAAGATTTCATCAGGGAGTTTGAAAACCTGCAGGAATTGAAATTCGGCACAGAGTCTGTCCGCATGTTCGACCTCATAATGCGGGAGCATCTGAATGTGGCTGATACGCTCGTGGTCATGCATGAAGCGGGTGTTCTCGGTGCGATCCTGCCGGAATTCTCAGCACTGGAGCATTTTTTTCAGCACAGCGTCTACCATTTCTTCACTGCTGACGAGCACACTCTCCGTGCGATTCGGGCATGTGAAACGACCCTCCTCGAAAACGAACATGCTGCGAGCGTCCTGAAGGAAATAAAGGATATGTCGGTTCTCTATTATGCCATTCTTCTCCACGACATTGCGAAGCCAGTCGATCTGCCACGGCACGCACACGTCGGTGCGGAGATGGCGGGAAACATCCTCCAGCGCTTCGGACGCACGGATATCTCCGGCACCGTATGCTTTCTGATCCGTGAACATCTCAGTATGGAACAACTTGCTTTTCGCAGGAACATCCGGGAAACGACGACGATTCATCCATTCATACAGCGCGTGAAGACGGTTGAACGGTTGAATCTTCTGTACCTTCTTACTCTCGCGGATATGTCAGCCCTGAATCCCGGAGTGCTGACGGAATGGAAAAGGGAGCTTCTGCGGGAGTTGTATGAGAATGCGCGGCGCGTGCTGGAAGCCGGTGTTTCCGTCGAGGTATTTCCAGTCGCTCCGAAGGAAGAGTCTCTCCCGGCATCGGGCATGACGGGGCGGGAATACGATGCAGCGATACAGGACGTGATCGATGGCGAACTCGTACGCATCCACCTGCAGCACCACCGTGCCTACAGTGAAGTGACCGTGTTCTGTCTCGATCGCCCGCAGTTGCTGGCGCAATTCTCCGCCGCGCTCTTCGGAGCGGATTGCAGCATCGTCGACGCTTTTATCGAGACGCGCCACGATGTGGTGATTGACACATTTCGCGTAGTGGACATTTTCAGCGGCAGGTACCTGCGCGGAGATCAGGCCTATCTGCTGAAACGACTGATTCGCGCGGTCTGTGCGGGCGAACTCGATACGGATCAGCTTTTCGACCGCTACCGAAGGAAGTGGATACGGAAGCTGAACAGGCTTCCGAGAGCGCATG
>CAZWNO010000008.1:65863-68078 GCA_964635845.1 uncultured Chromatiales bacterium | reverse complement strand
TGGGATTCAACGTCACCGATGCCGCGGTCATGCTCTGGCGCTATCCGCGCCGTCTGCGCCGCGAGGGTATCCGCACCGAAGATCTTCCGGTCGACGCGCTGCGGGGCATCCTGCTCGCCGTTCGCGACGGCAAACTGACGAAGGACGGCGTGCTGAACGTGATGCGCCGCGCGGCGAAGCATGGCTTCGATGCGGCTGCGCTGCCTCCGCCGCTCGTGCGGAAGGATCTGGCGGCGTTCATCGAAAAGGCCAGGCAGCAGGTGCGGTATTCGAAACTCCACGATGAGAAGAACATTCCGATCCTCGCCCTCGACCGCGTGATGGACGAAGTGCGCGGACGCATCCCGGGCGCGGCGGTGGCCGAAGAGGTCGCGTCGTATTTCGCAAAGGAGATTCCGGCATGAGCGACAAAGACACATACAAAGGATACAAGGGTCCCGCACTGGAGACCATGAAGAAATTCGGCATCCGCGTCTGGAGCGACGCCGTGCTGACCACGGCGGAGGACAGCTTCGAGGGGATCGTGCTGCCGCGTTCCGAGACGGCCGACGGCGATCACATCGTGATCAAGATGGCGACAGGGTACAATGTCGGGCTGCGCACCGACCGCATCATCGATGCGAAGGAAATCGGATACAAGGAAGCGCATTACAAGATTCCCGAGAAAGCGTTTCCCTACGATCCGAAGAAGGAGCGCGTCGTGCTGCTCGGCACGGGCGGGACGATCGCCAGCCGTCTCGATTACCGCACGGGCGCGGTCATTCCCGCCTTCACGCCTGGTGAACTCTACGGCTCCGTGCCCGAACTCGCGGACATCTGCAATCTCGAGACCAAGAAGCTGTTCGGCGTCTTCAGCGAGAACATGGGTCCTGAACAGTACAAGATTCTGGCCGAGTGCATCGGCGAGGAGATCCGCAAGGGCGTGCGCGGCATCGTCATCGGTCACGGCACCGACACCATGCATCACACCGCGGCCGCGCTCTCGTTCATGGTGCAGAATTCCCCAGTCCCCATCGTGATGGTGGGCTCGCAGCGCTCGAGCGACCGTCCCTCCTCCGACGCCGCGCTGAACCTGATCCACAGCACGAAGACCGCGGCCGCCTGCGACATCGCCGAAGTGATGGTGTGCATGTTCGGTCCGACTTCCGACGAGTACGGACTGCTGCATCGCGGCACCCGCGTGCGCAAGATGCATTCGTCCTACCGCTCCACCTTCCGCACCATCGGCGACACTCCCCTCGCCATGGTGAACCGCGAGGGATTCACGTACCTGCGGCAGGACTACAACAGGCGGCGCAACGACCGTGAGGTGACCATCAGCGCGACCTTCGACGACCGCGTCGGCATCCTGTACTACTACCCGAACATGAAGCCCGACATGATGGACATGATGATCGACAACGGCTACAAGGGCATCATCATCGCGGGCACGGGACTCGGCCATGTCAACAAGCCGCTGTATCCCGCGCTGCAGCGCGCCAAGGACGCCGGCGTCGGAGTGTACATGACCGTGCAAACCCTCTGGGGGTATGTGCAGATGTACGTCTACGAAACCGGGCGGGAGATGATGGATCTCGGCGTGATTCCCCTCGAGAACATGCTGCCCGAGGCCGCCTACATCAAGCTCGGCTGGGCGCTCGGACAGACCGGCGATCTCGAGAAAGTGAAGGAGATCATGCTCACGCCGGTCAACGGCGAGACGACTCTCCGGGAGCCATACAACGGGTACCTGATCTTCCAGGGCGGTATCCCGGAAGTGGACGAGTTCGTGGGGACGATCAGGAGGTAGGAAGAAACGACGAAGTTCGTGGTGACGATCCGGAGGGAGGAAAATTCAAACCGCGAAAACACGAATTACGCGAAAAAGAGACGCGAAAATGTGATATAACTCCCCCGCTTGCGCGGGGGAGTTTTTTTACCGGGTGATGCAATTTCCATGGTGATGAGAAAACCGCTGTCCCGAGAGTAGTATTACAGTTCTCCCTCGTTTGCAGAATACCGATCCACATGGCAGGTCGATTACCGCTCCCTGTGGCCAATGGAATACCGCTCCCTGTGGCCAATCGAATACCGCTCCCTGTGGCCAATCGAATACCGCTCCCTGTGGCAATTAGAATACCGCTCCCTGTGGCAATTAGAATACCGCTCCCTGTGGCCGTCAGAATACCGCTCCCTGTGGCCGTCAGAATACCGCTCCCTGTGGCCGTCAGAATAC
>CAZWNO010000008.1:65017-65763 GCA_964635845.1 uncultured Chromatiales bacterium | reverse complement strand
CGCTCCCCCCGGCCCCCTCTCCTTAAAGGAGAGGGGGAGGAAGAGGGGTGCTTGAAAATCTGCATTGCTTAAAAAGGCTGAGTTGACCATCATGTTTATTCAAACATGTCGATAGGGAGTAACCATGTCTGAATCACCACGTGCGCGTTTGCGACAAGTTGCCATTATCCGGTGCAGGAAACTGCGCGCAAGACAAACACAGGCAGAAACACGCCTGTGGGTGGCCTTGAGGGCGCGACGATTTCACGGACTGAAATTTCGAAGACAGCATCCGATCATGCATGATCTGGAAGGACCTGAGGCGTTTTTTATCGTGGACTTCTACTGTCACGAGCACGCTCTCGTCATCGAGGTCGATGGGGGTGTACATGACCTCAGGGAGGAAGAAGATGAGCGACGCGATTTTCTTCTCTCCCTGAAGGGATATCGCGTCCTGCACGTCAGCAATGAAGCCGTACTGTGCGATCTGGATTCGGTGCTGCGGCACATCCTCGAGTATCTTCACATGAGCTGATCAATCTCCCCTCTTCCTCCCCCTCTCCTTTAAGGAGTGGGGGTCGGGGGGAGCGGTATTCTGATGGCCACGCGCAGCGACATTCTCATGACCACGCGCAGCGGCATTCTCATGGCCACGCGCAGCGATATTCTCATGGCCACGCGCAGCGATATTCTCATGGCCACGCGCAGCGGTATTCTCATGGCCACGCGCAGCGGCATTCTCATGGCCACGCGCAGCGGCATTCTCA
>CAZWNO010000008.1:58929-64917 GCA_964635845.1 uncultured Chromatiales bacterium | reverse complement strand
GCCACGCGCAGCGGCATTCTCATGGCCACGCGCAGCGGCATTCTCATGGCCACGCACAGCGGCATTCTCATGGCCACGCGCAGCGGCATTCTCATGGCCACGCGCAGCGGCATTCTCATGGCCACGCACAGCGGCATTCTCATGGCCACGCGCAGCGGCATTCTCATGGCCACGCGCAGCGGCATTCTCATGGCCACGCGCAGCGGTATTCTCATGACCACGGGGAGCGGTATTCTACTCTGCGAATCCCTCGAGCATCTCCGTGGTCAGCCTGGTGGGATGCCCTGTCCACAGTACGACGCCATCGCTACTCAGCACGAAGGTGCGTGGGATGACCCAGACACCGAACACCCTGTGCGTACTTCCCTGTTCGGTGTCGACGGCGACGGCAGTGCGCAGCTCGTGTTTCTCGAGAAAGGGTTCGACGGTACGACGGGATTCCTGCGAGATGGAAATGAACTGGAAGCGGCCGGAGAACGAGTCCGCGAGCGCGTTTATATGCGGGAACGCCGCGATGCAGGGCTTGCACCAGGTGGACCAGAACTCCAGCACCACCGGTTTGCCATGATACGCTTCGCCGCCCTCCGGCGCATTCTTCAGCCAGGCACCGACGAAGATTCCCTTCGCCGTATCGCCCGCAACGAGCGTGCGGGGTGTTTGCGCCATCGTCGCGGACAACGGAATCAGGAGCAGAAAGATGAGTCTTGCGGTTTGGCGGAATATCTGTTTCATGGCTGCGCATGGAAAGATGACAAAATGACAAGATTACACGATCAAGATGGAGCATGCCGCTCAATCTTGTCATCCTGTCATCTTGTCATCTTGTCATATTCTTCATCCCCGCGTTAATGGCTTGTACTTGATACGGTGCGGACGATCCGCTTCGATGCCGAGACGCTGGCGGCGGTTTTCTTCGTACAGCTTGTAGTTGCCGTCGAACCAGACGACCTGGCTGTCGCTTTCGAAGGCGAGTATGTGCGTCGCGACGCGATCGAGGAACCAGCGGTCGTGGGAGATCACGACGGCACAGCCCGCGAAATTCTGCAGGGCGATTTCCAGCGCGCGCAGGGTGTTGACGTCGAGATCGTTGGTGGGCTCATCGAGCAGCAGCAGGTTCGCGCCCTCGCGCAGTGTCTTGGCGAGATGGACGCGATTGCGTTCACCGCCGGACAGCATGTCGACGCGCTTCTGCTGATCGGTGCCGCTGAAATTGAATCGCGCGACATAGGTGCGTGAATTCACTTCGCGGCTGCCGAGCTTCATCGTTTCCTCTCCCCCGGATATCTCTTCCCAGATCGTGTGTTCCGGGTCCAACGGACGTTTCTGATCCACATATCCGAGTTGCACGGTCTGACCGATCCGTATGCTGCCGCTGTCAGGCTGCTCGTCGCCAGTGATAAGACGGAACAGCGTGGTCTTGCCCGCGCCATTGGGACCGATCACACCGACGATGCCTCCGGGAGGGAGCGAGAACGTCAGGTCCTCGAACAGCAGTTTGTCGTCGAAAGCTTTCGTGAGTCCCTCCACTTCGACGACAACGTCGCCGAGCCGGGGTCCCGTCGGAATGAAAATTTCGATCTCCTCGCGCGCGCGCTCGTGGTCCTCGTCGAGCAGCTTTTCATAGGCGGTGATACGCGCCTTGCTCTTGGCATGGCGTCCCTTGGGATTCATGCGTACCCATTCGAGTTCCTCGGCCAGTGCGCGCTGCCGCTTGCTCTCCTGCTTTTCCTCCACCGCCAGCCGCGCCTGCTTCTGCTCGAGCCAGGATGTGTAATTGCCCTTGAAGGGAATGCCCTCGCCGCGGTCGAGCTCGAGGATCCATCCGGCCACGTTGTCGAGGAAATAGCGGTCGTGAGTCACCGCGATCACCGTGCCCTCGTAGCGGGCGAGATGCTGTTCGAGCCAGGCGACGGATTCCGCATCGAGATGGTTGGTCGGCTCATCGAGGAGCAGGACGTCTGGTTTCTTCAGCAGCAAACGGCAGAGCGCCACGCGGCGCAGCTCGCCGCCGGAGAGAACGCTGACGGGGGTTTCGGGAGCGGGACAGCGCAGGGCGTCCATCGCCATCTCGAGACGACTGTCGAGATCCCAGGCGTCGAGATGCTCGATGCGTTCCTGCAGCTTGCCCTGCTTTTCGAGCAGCGCGTCGAAATCGGCATCCGGTTCGCCGAAGGCGGCGCTGATTGCCTCGTATTCGCGCAGCAAGTTCACTGTCTCCTGCACGCCCTCCTCGACGACCTCGCGCACGGTTTTCGAAGGATCCAGCTGCGGCTCCTGCGGCATCAGGCCGAAAGTGATGTCCTTGTTCGCCGTGACCTCGCCGAGGATGTCATGATCCTCTCCCGCGATGATCCGGAGCAGTGTGGATTTTCCCGCGCCGTTGAGTCCCAGCACGCCGATCTTCGCGCCGTAGAAAAACGAGAGCGAGATGTCCTTCAGCACTGTCTTGTTGGGCTTGTGGATCTTGCTCACCCGCACCATCGAGAAAATGATTTTGTTGTCGATCATCGCCTTTTCAGGAATTGTGTATCACAGCCCGTAAGATACGCAATCGCCGTGCGCGGAAAAATCGGGGCGAATTCGGGACAAGGGCTTCCGAAATCCGCACCTTTTTCGCAAGTTGCGGGGGAAGACGAGCACGAGCACGAGCACGAGAGCGTGCACGAGCACGAGAACGAGAACGAGAACGAGCACGAGCACGAGAACGTGGACGTGGACGTGGACGTAGACGAGCACGAGAGCGAGCACGAGCACGAGCACGCCTGCCCGCCGTAGTACGGCGAAGCCGGACGAAGGCGGGAGGACGTGGACGTGGCTATCGGTATTGAGCTTGCAGTAACAGATTCTCTTCAAGGCAGGTAGACCATGACGAAAGATTTCGCCGCTGCCCCAAATCGATTCGTGCTCGTGCACGTGCACGTGCACGTTCCCGTTCCCGTCCTCGTCCTCGTACTCGTACTCGTACACGTCTTAACCGCGGTTGCGCAGAATCCCGATGCCGCCTCGTTCGTCGATCCGTTCATCGGGACGGGGGCGCACGGACACACGTTCCCCGGGGCGACGATGCCGTTCGGGATGGTGCAGTGCAGTCCCGATGCCGGAAAATCGGGCTGGGATTGGTGCTCGGGGTACCATGCCTCCGATTCCGCGGTGATCGGCTTCAGCCATACGCATCTGAGCGGAACGGGCTGCGCGGATCTCGGGGACATCCTCCTCCTGCCGACAACGACCTCGAATGCTCTCGACTGCCGCTGGCGCTCACCATATGATCATGCGAATGAGGAGGCGTCGCCGGGATATTACCGCGTGCTGCTCGCGGACAGGATCGAAGTCGAACTCGGCGCTACCCGGCGCTGCGGCGTGCAGCGATACGGCTACCCGGAATCCGATTCGGTGATGGTCATCCTGGACCTGGGGTACGGACAGGACGACAAACCGACGGAAAGCCGGATTACCTTCGTGAACGACACGCTCATCACGGGATTCCGCTACTCGTCCGGATGGGCGGCCCGGCAGCGCGTGTATTTCGCGATGGCATTCTCGCGTCCGCTGAAATCCTGGCGTGTGCATTACGGCGCGTGGCAGCGCGCGCCCGGCGGCGCGGACAGAGGCTGGCAGGAACCCTCCGGCTCCGTCGAAACGAAGGCCGTGCTGGCCGCGCTGCATTTCGGATCCACTGACGAAGGGAAGGAATTGCTGATCCGGACTGGATTATCCTCTGTCAGCGAGGACGGCGCCCTCGCGAACCTGCGCGCGGAGGCACCACACGGAGACTTCGAACGCTACCGGCGCGAGGCGCGCGAGGCCTGGAACCGCGAACTCTCCCGCATCCGCATCGATGCGCGCAGCGAGGCGGACCGCCGCTCCTTCATGACCGCGCTGTACCACACGATGATCGCACCGAATCTCTACTGCGATGTCGACGGACGCTACCGCGGCGGCGATGACTCCGTACACACGGCGCAGGGCTTCGAACACGCAACCGTGTTCTCGCTCTGGGATACATACCGCGCGCTGCATCCGCTGTTCACGATCATCGATCCGGACCGCGTTTCGGACTGGGTGCAGTCCATGCTCGCCTTCCAGCGTGAGACCGGCCTTCTCCCTGTCTGGACGCTGCACGCCAACGAAACCAACTGCATGATCGGCTATCACGCCGTGCCCGTCATCGCCGATGCGATTCTGAAAGGCATCGGCGGCTTCTCCGCCGAAGAGGGGCTCGAGGCGATGAAAAGCAACGCCGAGCAGGACAAGGGCGGATTGCGTTGGTACAACCAGGAGGAGAAACGAACGCTTGATTCAGTGGAAGAGGAAAATTATAAGCCAGTGCATTTGCTGTGGAAACAGAGACCCGATTGGTTGAGAAGCCGAGTGCTCAATGGATTCGCATCGAAAGTTTCAGGCCAGGAGATTGTGTACCATTCGGCGGTTCCGAATGTCAATACAGCACTCCTCTGCAGGGCGAGTGAAGTGCCCATGCCCATCGAATGGTACACCGAGAAGATGCCGACGTATCAGAATTACATCGATGTACCCCTGACGTATGCGTTTACGTGGCCAGCCGGAATGTCCACGGGCAAAGGTGGACACAGGTTCACGTTGACAGTGAACGGAAGTCGACAGATTTCATTCAGTACCCCACAGAACTCTGATACAATGGTCGTCCTTGCCGACGAACCAGGTATATCGCTTCGCTTCCTTGCATCGATGGTGGATGAATTCGGGGATCTATTCGGTACGATGATACTGACCGTTGACGTCAACGCAAGAACGTCCGACAGAATTCCGCCCTTGCAACAGCGGCCGCTGCTTTCGTACGGTGAACCCGTCCACCTGCGGTTGGAGGGAGAGGCAGCGGGGAGTCCAGATTGGGTGATGACATTCATGCACTCTTTCAGGCCGATGTATTGCAGTGTTTCGGATGATTACGGTACGACTGAAGAAAACGGAATTCGCTACCAGTTCGTACGCCTGCAATGTGAATCACTCCTCCCACCATGGCCAGCCACTGTATTGGTTGACGGGGAACGGAGCACGCGTATTCCGATGCTTCCGGGATTCAACAGCTTCTCCATTCCAATCCGGCTCGAGGGAGCCACAAACAATCGGAACTTGAGCCTCGTCTTGGACCTTGGCGCTGCGCAAGTTATCGACACCAGTAGCTTGTGTAGAAGAGTCAGGTATCGTACGGAGTTCATCCCGCGGCCACCTGCCCGCACCTGCTACATCCCCGCCGACGTGGAGAACGAGTCGGTCTCCAAGACGCTCGAATACGCCTACGACGACTGGTGCATCGCCGAGGTGGCGAAGAAGCTGGGGCGCAGCGACGATGCCGAGCGATACTCCGCGCGAGCGCGGTATTACCGCGAACTCTTCGACGCGGATCTCGGCTTCATGCGCGGGCGCAATCTCGACGGTTCATTCCGCGCTCCCTTCAACCCGCGTTTCTCAACGCTCAAGCAGCATGAGTACACCGAAGGCAATGCCTGGCAGTACAGCTGGTACGTGCCGCATGATGTCGACGGACTGATCGAATTGCATAGCGGACGCGAGCCGTTCGCCCGAAAACTCGATTCCCTCTTCGAGCAGAGTTCCGATCTCGAAGGCACGGGCGCCACGAGCGATGTGTCGGGATTGATCGGACTCTACGCACACGGCAACGAACCGAGCCATCACATCGCGTACCTGTACAACCATGCGGGACAGCCGTGGAAGACGCAGCGACTGGCGCGGCGCATCATGCGCGAGATGTATCACGACCGGCGCGACGGACTCGCAGGCAACGAGGACTGCGGACAGATGTCGGCCTGGTACGTGCTTAGCGCGATGGGATTCTATCCGCTCAATCCCTGCGGCGGCGAGTACGAGATCGGGAGTCCCGCCCTCGACCGCGCGGAGATCCGCCTCGACGGCGGCCGCGTCTTCGTGATCGCCGCGGAAAACAACAGCGAGGAAAACCTGTACGTGCAGTCGGCGACGCTCAACGGG
>CAZWNO010000008.1:34855-58919 GCA_964635845.1 uncultured Chromatiales bacterium | reverse complement strand
CCTCTCGAGCGTCCCGAACTGCGGCATGAAGACATCATGCGCGGCGGCGAACTGCGGCTCGTCATGGGCTCGCAACCTTCCCGTCTCTGGACCGAGGAATAACCGCACGGAGGAATCGTCATGAATGCATCGATCCCGCTCGTCGTCGCCGCCCTGCTCCTCGGCGGCGGAGAATCGGCCGAGGAGGCATACTTCAGCATCGTTCCGCGAAGTTACTGCTGCCTGAAGACGGACACGCCGCCCGTCATCGACGGGCGAATGGAGGAGGCCGCGTGGCATAGTGCGCCATGGACGGCGGACTTCATCGATATCGAGGGGGAAGCGGGATCCCTGCCACGTTTCCGTACGCGCGTGAAGATGCTGTGGGATGATACGCACTTGTACGTATTCGCGGAAATGGAGGAACCGCATGTGTGGGCGCGCCTGACGCAGCGCGACACGGTGATTTTCCAGGACAACGACCTCGAGATTTTCGTCTGTCCCACCGGCACCAACCACAGCTACTACGAATTCGAGGTCAACGCATTCAACACCGTATGGGATCTCTTTCTCCCGAAACCCTACCGCGACGGCGGTTCCGCCGACAACGGCTGGGATATCGCGGGACTGCAATCCGCGGTTCAGGTGCGCGGCACGGTCAACGATCCGACGGACATCGATGAAGGATGGAACGTGGAGGTCGCGATACCCTGGAGCGCGTTCAACCGCACCGCCATGTATTTCGACGGAAAGAAATCCCCCGTTCCGCCCGCCGCTCCGGTGCCCGGTCAGGACATGCGCGTCAACTTCTCGCGTGTTCAATGGCGTTTGGACGCGGCCAGCGGCAGCTATCGCAAGGTCAAGGGGATGCAGGAAGACAACTGGGTATGGTCGCCGCAGGGCGTCGTCGACATGCACCGTCCGGAAAAGTGGGGCTGGGTGTACTTCATGGACGCTCCCGACGATTGCGTCAATGCCGTACCCGACCCGGACTATGTCCACCAGCTCTCTCTCATGCGCGTGTACAACGCGCAAAAACAATTCTTCAAGCTCCGGCGCAGATATGCGAGCTCGCTCGACGACCTCGTGCTGCAGCCGCATCTGCTCACGGTGAACGGGGCCGCGCTCGACCTCCGCACGCGCAAGAACGGCTATGTGGCGAGCTACCGGATCCATCGCAACGATGGTTCGCGCACGATCATCTCGATTGACGAGAATTCACAGCTCCTCACGTTCGAGGTGCGCGAGAAATGAGGACGATGGCAGATGAAGCGAGGCGGATGATCGAACAAATCGTGCATACGTCTGAAGACGGCGCACTGGGACGCGCCGTTCCCAGGCATCTACTCAAAGATGGCGCACTGGCGTGCGCCGCTCCCAGGCACGTGCACGTGCTCGTCCTCGTGCTCGTGCTCGTCCTCGTGCTCGTGCTCGTCCTCGTGCTCGTCCTCGCCTCCTCTCCCCTGCACGCGCAGCAGCCACTCATCCCCCTCCCTGCGCGCGCCGTGATGCAACTCGGAGCATTTCGCATCGACGAGAGGACCAGCATTCTGGTCGATAGCGTCGACGCGATCACGACAGCGGAATATCTCGCGGCACTGATCGGGAAGGCCTCTCCCTTCACTCCGCCTGTCGTCCGTTTCGCGGGCGGTTCGCCGCCCCGTAATTCCATCCTGCTGTCGCTGCGGCGTCCCGCGGAAGCGATGAATCCCGAAGGATATGTCCTTCGCGTGTCGCCGGGATCCATCATCCTGACTGCACCCGAGGTTGCGGGACTGTTCTACGGTGTGCAGACGCTTCGGCAGCTCCTTCCCGAGCGCTTCGAAAGCGGCTTCCTGCATCAGAGCGCGGCGCGGGACACGGTGCGCGGCTGGGATGTCTCCTGCTGCATGATCCAGGACGCGCCGCGATTTCCCTGGCGCGGGCTTCTCCTCGACTGCTGCCGACATTTCATGGACGTGGAATTCGTCAAGCGCACGATCGACTTCATCGCGCAGCTGAAGATGAACCGCCTGCACTGGCATCTGACCGACGACCAGGGCTGGCGCGTCGAGATCCGCGCGCATCCGGCTCTTACGGAGATCGGCGCATGGCGCATGGAAAAAGACGGAACGCGTTACGGCGGATTCTACACGCAGGAACAGGTACGCGAGGTCGTCGCCTATGCGGCGGCGCGGCACGTGACCGTCGTGCCCGAGATCGAGATGCCCGGGCATGCGCTCGCCGCCCTCGCGGCTTACCCGCAGCTCTCCTGCACAGGCGGTCCCTTCGAAGTCGCCAATGACTGGGGGGTATTCAAGGACATCTACTGCGCCGGAAGCGAGGAGACTCTCACTTTCCTCGAAGAGGTGCTCACCGAAGTGATGGAGCTCTTTCCCTCGGAATACATTCACATCGGCGGAGACGAGGCGCCGAAGTTCCGCTGGGAGCGCTGCGAGCGCTGCCAGGCGCGGATGGCCGCCGAAGGGCTCACGGACGAGCACGCGCTGCAGTCCTGGTTCATCGCACGCATCGGGCGTTTCCTCGATGCGAAAGGGCGCAAGCTCATCGGCTGGGACGAGATACTCGAGGGCGGGCTTGCGCCCGGGGCCACGGTACAGTCCTGGCGCGGAATGGAAGGCGCGGCCGCGGCCGCTGTCGCCGGTCATGACGCCATCGTCTCCCCCACCAGCCACGCCTACTTCGATTACCCGGTCAGCTCCATCGACCTGTCGAAGGTGTATTCCTTCGATCCCATCCCGCCGTCGCTGAAGCCGTCCGAAGCGAAGCACATCCTCGGCGGTGAGTGCAACATGTGGACCGAGCACGCGCCGCAGCCGATGGTCGAGAGCAAGGTGTACCCGCGCATCCTCGCCATGGCGGAAGCGCTGTGGACTTCCGCGGCGCAGCGCCGCTACGACGGCTTCCATCGGCGCGTACAGGCGTACTACCCCCGCCTCGACACGCTCGGCGTGCGTTACGGATTCGAGGCGCCGCCGGTGCGTTTCGATGTTTGCCGCGACAGCGCGGCGCGCGCGCTGACGGTGGAGCTGAAAGCCGGACAACCGGGTCTGCTGCTCCGATACATCGAGCCCGGGGAATCGGACGCGGCGAGGAAGTATGCGACACCGCTCCGTCTCACGGGCCGAGGCACGCTGCAGGCTCTGGCCAGTAGTTCCGCCGCGCTGCGCAGTGACACGCTCGCGTTGCGCTACGACCTGCATGCCGGCGTGGACGCCGTCGTGACGCTCGGTCAGCCGTACAGCCAGCGCTACGCGGCCGGAGGCGCCGCGGCGATGACGGACGGCATCCGCGGCTCGGAGTCCTTCCGCGACGGCCACTGGCAAGGCTATGAGGGAACGGATGTCGAGATGACGCTCGACCTCGGCGCGGAGCGCATGGTCTCGGAGCTCGGCGCCGGCTTTCTCCAGTACCAGCCGGCATGGATCTTCATGCCGCGACGTGTCACGTTCAGCATCTCCCGCGACGGCGTCTCGTTCACCGACATCACGACCGTTGAAAATACGTCGTCGGACAGGGACGAATCGGCATTCATCCGAGACTTCACCGTGCCCTTCGACGGACAGTCCGCGCGCTTCGCCCGGCTGCGGGCGGAAGGCATCGGCAGCTGTCCCGACTGGCATCCGGGCGCTGGCGGCAAGGCCTGGATTTTCATCGACGAATTCATCGTCCGCTGACACACGGCGGAAGGAACAGCGATCACCAATCATCACGACGGCGGCATGACAGACACGATCCCGCAGCAGCGCTACACCGTCCCCTTCACGGTCGTCACCGGACTGTTCTTCCTGTGGGGATTCACCACCTGCATGAACGACATTCTCATCCCCTATCTGAAAGGCGTGTTCGACCTGAACCACACGCAGGCGATGTTCGTGCAGTTCTCCTTCTTCGGCGCATACTTCGTCGGATCGCTCGTGTACTTCTTCATCTCCGCGCGCAGCGGCGATCCGATCGGGCGTATGGGCTACCGCAACGGCATCGTGCTGGGACTCCTGCTCTCAGCGACCGGCACGGCCTTGTTCTATCCCGCGGCGCAGCTCGTCTCGTACGGATTCTTCCTCGCCGCGCTGTTCATCCTCGGCCTCGGATTCACCCTGCTGCAGATCGCCGCGAATCCCTACGTCGCCATCCTGGGCAGCGAGCGCACGGCGTCGAGCCGGCTCAATCTCGCGCAGGGATTCAATTCCTTCGGCACCACGATAGCACCGGTGATAGGAGGATTTCTCATCTTCCGCTACTTCGCGGGTCCAGCGGTGTCCGGCGCTGATTCGGTCAAGGTCCCCTATCTCGCGATCTCCGGCCTGTTCGTGCTGATGGCGCTGGTCATGCGTATGGTGCATCTGCCGGAGTTCAGCGGCGGACGCAGCGTCGAGCGCGGCGCGGGCGCACTGCGCCACCGGCATGTACTGCTGGGCATGCTCGCGATCTTCATGTACGTCGGCGCTGAAGTCAGCATCGGCAGCATCATGATCAGCTTTCTCGGACTCAGGGAAATCGGAGGACTCGTCCCCGCGGACGCCAGCACCTACGTCTCCTTCTACTGGGGCGGCCTGATGATCGGGCGCTTCCTCGGCGCCATCTCGCTGAGCGGTGTGCGCGCCTCGCGCAAGCGCGTGATCATGGTCGCGATTCCCGTCGCGGCATTTCTCGTGATCCTCTACCTGCAGGGATGGCAGATCGCTCTGAACTACGGAATCTTCCTCGTGCTGAGCCTCGGGGGATTCTTCATCGGACGTTCCCTGGCCGCGCGGACGCTCATGGTGTTCGCGCTCGCCTGCGTCGCGCTGCTCGCGGTCGCGCTCGCCACGAGCGGCTCCGTCGCGATGTGGACAGTCATCGGCGTCGGACTGTTCAACTCGATCATGTGGTCGAATATCTTCACGCTGGCGATAGCGGGCCTGGGCAAGGACACCAGCCAGGCTTCCTCCCTGCTCGTGATGGCCATCGTCGGCGGAGCCATCCTGCCCGTGCTGCAGGGCGCGGCGGCGGACGGCTTCGGTGTGCACGCATCGTTCATCGTACCCCTCGGAGCCTATCTCTACATCGCGTGGTACGGCTGGCGCGGCTACGCAGCGGACAACGGACAATCGTAATCGACATTCACGCAATTGCACAGCAATGAGGAGCGACGCATGACAGAGGTCATGGCCGGCATCGACATCGGGGGAACAAACACGGTGTACGGGCTCGTGGACCGCGAGGGAAACATTCACGCCGAGGGTCACATGTCCACGACGGGCTACGAGCAGGCGGAAGATTTTCTCGAATCCCTGGCCCTGCGGGTGCGCGTGCTCGTCGACCACGCCGCCCCGCCGCTCGCACTGCGCGGCGTCGGAGTAGGGGGACCCAACGGGCATTACTTCAGCGGGACGATCGAGGATGCGCCGAACCTGCCCTGGGAAGGAATACTGGAAGTCACGGACATCATCTCCACGCAACTGAAGGTTCCCGCGATTCTCACCAACGACGCAAACGCGGCGGCGATGGGCGAGCTGCGCTACGGCGCGGCCGCGGAGATGCGCGACTTCGTCGTCGTCACGCTCGGCACCGGACTCGGCAGCGGATTCGTGGTCGACGGCAAGGTGATGTACGGCTGGAGCGGCTTCGCGGGCGAACTCGGCCATGTGATCGTGCAGGAGAACGGGCGCGCCTGCGGATGCGGCCGCCGCGGCTGTCTTGAGACCTATACGTCCGCTCCCGGACTCGTGCGCACCGTCATGGAACTCCTCGCGGATGCACCGCGCGACAGCGTCCTGCGCGACACTCCGATGAACGCGATGACCGCCCGCGACGTCGCGGATGCCGGGATCGCGGGCGATGCGCTGGCGCGTGAGGCATTCCAGAAAACCGGGCATATCCTCGGACTCGCGCTCGCGAACACCATCGCGATTACGAGTCCCCAGGCGGTCATCCTCTTCGGCGGACTGGCGCAGGCGGGACGACTGATCCTCGACCCGACGCGCGAGGCCATGGAGAGCATGACCCTCCCGATACTCAAGGGCAGCACGCGGCTGCTTCTGTCGACACTGATGGACCGCAATGCCGCCGTGCTCGGCGCCGCGGCGCTTGCGTGGGACGAGGCGGAGAGCAAGGCATGAGACGGCTGCTTCCCGTCGCGTGCGCGCTGTTTCTGCTCGCCTGCGCTCCGTGTGGGACCTGCCGCGCGCAGCAGCTGTTGTCCGGCGACGACCGGGCGTATTATTCCCGGCTCCTCGACGAGCGGCGGACGCGCTTCCCGCAGCTCGAAGACGACGTGTTTTCCATCCTGGACAAAGCGGTGACCGGCGAGGAGAAGGACGCCCTGACTTTCCTTCTCGCCGCCTCCCCGCTCAACGACCTGGCCGACAACGACGGCGCGTTCTTCCTGAGCGCCGCGCGTACGACGATCGACACGAGGCGGCTGACAAAGTGGGGAATGAAGATTCCGGATCCGATTTTCCTCCATTTCGTCCTGCCGCTCCGCGTGAACAACGAGATGCTCGATTCCTCGCGTCTTGTTTTCCCGGATATTCTCCGACAACGCGTGGCCGGGCTTTCGATGCGCGATGCGGCGCTTGAAATCAATCACTGGTGCCATGAACATGTCACGTATGCGCCAAGCGACGCGCGAACGCGGGCGCCCCTCGCGACGATCCGAAACGCGACGGGACGCTGCGGAGAGGAATCCGTATTCACCGTCACCGCACTGCGAGCGGCAGGCATACCCGCGCGGCAGGTCTACGTCCCGCGCTGGGCGCATGTCGACGACAATCATGCATGGGTGGAAGCATGGGTGGACGGGCAATGGCATTTTCTCGGCGCCTGTGAACCCGACGTCGACCTCGACCGCGCATGGTTCACCGAACCCGCGCGCCGCGCGATGCTGACCGCCGCCATCGTGCAGGGGCGGTATCGCGGCGCGGAGGAGGTGCTGAGTTCGGGCGCGTATTCCACCCGCGTCAATACGCTGCCGGTGTATGCCGAGACAAGGCCTCTCACAGTGCAGGTCGTCGACGAGACGGGTCGGCCCGTGCCCGAAGCGTGGGTCGAATTCCGCATCTATAACTACGCGGAATTCTATCCGCTCGTCTCGACGCTCACGGACGCGTCGGGTACGGCGTCGCTGCGCACCGGTCGCGGCGATCTCCTGGTGTGGGCGCATCTGGGCGAGCGCTATGCGTTCACCCACGCAGCGCACGATATGCGCGACATGGTGCGGCTCGTGCTCGCGGCGCAGCCGCGACACGGCGAGCGCATCGCGCTCGATATCGTTCCGCCTCCCGAGGTGAAACTCGATATCCCGGAGCATCCACGCGCCGCCGTGACTGCCCGGCGCATCCATGCCGGCGACAGCCTGCGCGCACGATACGAAGCAGGTTTCCCGGACTCGATCGGCGCATCGGCGTTCGCGGAGAAATTCGGTTATCCGGCCGACAGCTGCGCCGCACTGCTGAGGAGGTCCCGGGGAAATGCCGCCGGCATCATGGCGTTCCTCGCCGATGCCGCCGGCGTGAATCCCGTGCCCGCCATCTCGTTCCTGCACGCGCTCACCGAGAAGGATCTGCAGGACGCCGACGTGCGTGTGCTCGTCGAGCATTACCGGGAGACGCTGGCGGCGCCTGGCGCGGAGCAGTCCCGCGACGAGACCTTCATGCGCTACGTCTGCTCGCCGCGTATCGGACGGGAGGAACTGCGTCCCTGGCGCGCGGTGCTTCGTGAGAGTATCGCGGCGCACCCTGCGCTCAGGAACAGGCATGTGGTGGAAATCGAGACCTGGGTGCGCGACAGCATTCTCGTGAACGCGACGGAGAACTGGGCTCGCGTGCCCATTCCCCCAGACCGCGTTTTCACCCTGCGCAGCGGGGATGCATATTCGCGCGATATTCTCTTCGTCGCGCTGTGCCGCGCAACCGGGATTCCCGCGCGCCTCGATCCCGCGACGGGTGTCCCGCAGCATCTCGGTCCCGACGGTTGGCGCAATGCGGCGCTCGACGGCGCCTTCGCCGCACCCGCGCGCAATGCGGAGCTGCTGCTCCGTATTTCGGCGGCACAGCGGTCACAGCTTCCCCGATACGCGCAGCATTTCACGCTCGCCCGGTTCGAGGACGGCCGCTATGAGACACTGGACTATGAAGGCGATCCGATCTTCGACCGCTGGCCCGCGCGCCTGCCGCTGCAGCCGGGACGATATCTGCTGACCAGCGGCAACAGACAGCCCGACGGATCGGTGCTGGCATCCATGGAATTCTTCACGCTCGATTCGGGCCGGATCGCCGAACGCGAACTGCACGTGCGCAGCGACGACGATCCACCCGCATCCCTCGGCAGTCTCGATGCGTCCCTGCTCCCGAAGTGCGAGGCCAAAGCGTTCGTCCTGCTCTGGATCGAACGAGGCACGGAGCCGGTGTCTCATGCGCTGCTCGACATCGCGGCAATGCGCGCGGAACTGGCCGAACAGCCGGCTGCCTTCGTCCTCGCCGGCACGGGCGGCATGTCCGCAAATGAACTGGAGGAAATCGCGCGCGAGGCGCTGCCGCCGGATGCCGTGACGGTGACCGACGGTGCTCCCGCGCTGCGCGATGATGTCGTCGACGAACTGCAGCTGCCGCAGCGCATGCAGCTGCCGCTCGTCGTGGTCTGCGACGCGGAGGGAAGCATCACGTATATCGCCCGGGGCTACACGATCGGCGTCAGCGCGCAGATTCTGCGCATTCTCCAGCGCATGCAGCTTTCGGATTGAAGCACGACTACCGGATACAATCATAGGAGTGGAAGATGTCACCAGCCCTGAGCCGCCGCGAGTTTCTCAAACAGAGCGGCGTGATCGCCGCGGTGGCAGGCGCCGCCACGGGAAGCGCCGCCCCGTTCGTACACCAGGCCATGGCGCAGTCCCTTCCGCGTGATGGCGGCCGGCTGCGCGTTCTCCTGTTTCACGATCCGAATTTCCCTTTCATCGATTGCGAAACCGTCCCTGCCGCGACGCTGCAGAACGCATTACAGGGGTGCGTGCTGCGCGTGACGGATGCGGGCAGCCTCCCCGCCGCGCTGCAGCAGGCCGACATCGACCTCGTGGTGACCGCGCACGGATCCGCGTTCCCGGAAGATGCGGGCATGCTGCTGCTCGACTGC
Organism: uncultured Chromatiales bacterium; assembly: GCA_964635845.1. GTDB lineage: Bacteria > Bacteroidota > Ignavibacteria > SZUA-365 > SZUA-365 > SZUA-365. The sequence continues at coordinate 49,829 of CAZWNO010000008.1, read as the reverse complement.
CTGGCGCGCGGCGTCAACTGGCTGCAGCTCGGCGGCGTGCCGCTTGCCGTGCCGGTGCGTCGGGCGGGCGCCGCGTGGCAGGCAGCACCGCGACGGACGCGCTGGCACAGGAAGCTGGGCCTGACCCAGGCCTTCCCGGTCGCCTGCGGCGATGTCGAACGGTGGACCGCCCCCGATGGCTACGCCGAAATGAAGGAATCCGCGGATGCGATGGAATGCGAGAACGCCTTCGCGCTCTACTGGCGCCTCACCTCGACGAAATATTTCAACCAGGAGGACGGCAGCGCGGGAACGCGTGATGCGACGCTGCTCCCGCTGGTGAGCGGCGAATCACGGGACGGGACATCCGCGGTCGCCGCAGTGCAGCAGCTCGACTGGCTGCACGGCGATTACGCCGGTGGCCGCTGGATTCTGTATACCGGCGATCGCGCGCTTCCCGAGCAGTCCATCGCGCAGCTTGTGGCGTACGCCGGCTGCGGGGCGTCGCTGTTCACGGTCGCGCCCGGCTATGCGCGCTACCGCCCGGGAGAATCGCCGTCGCTGCGCGTCCAGCTGCATCGCCCGCGCGCGGCGGGAGAGTGCGCATGCGTCGTGGAGGTCCTCCGCGACGGCGTCGTCCTGAGAAGCGCGGATACCGCACTGCACTGGTCCGAGGCGCTGTCGATTGCGCATGCGGAGGTTCCGTTCGAAAGCGGGGATATCGACCGGCGAAGCAGCGGTCCGCAGTTCTATGAGATCCGCGCGCACTGCATGCTGCCCTGCGCGTCGGGTGTGAGCGGGCTCGAAGCGAACGGCGGCTTCTGGATCGCAGCGGACGAGGATCTCGAGCGGGACGCACCGATCGGGAAAACCGGCACGACGCTGACCCGCGGCGGAAAGCCCATCGCCGTCGCCGGGACCACGTACATGGCAGGCGACGTGCAGCGGAATTTCCTGCTCGAACCGAATCCCTGGATCTGGCGGCGCGACTTCGGCGCCATGAAGGAGGCCGGGATCAACCTGGTGCGAACGGGCATCTGGTACGGCTGGAAGCGCATCATGCTCGAACCGGGGCGGCTCGACGAGGCGGTGCTGCGCGCGATGGACGCCTTCCTACTCGCGGCGCAGGAAGCGGATATTCCGATTATCTTTACCTTTTTCGCTTTTCTACCCGATGCATGGGGCGGTGAGAATCCGTACCTCGATCCCCGTGCCGTCGCCGCACAGCAGTCCTTCGTCGGCGCATTCGCGCGCCGCTATTCCGGCGTGCACGGACTGATCTGGGATCTCATCAACGAACCTTCCTTCTCCTCCGCCTCGCAGCTGTGGCGCTGCCGTCCGAACTACGACCGCTTCGAGCTCGCAGCCTGGCAGGAATGGCTCCGGAGCCGCCTGCCCGGGATGGACGACGCGACGCGCCTCCGCCTGCTCGCGGACCGCTGGAGAAGCGACAGTGGAGAATCTGCATCCCTCCCGGCGCTGACCGATTTCGACGACGGCAATCTCTTCAGCGACCGCCAGCCGCTGAAAGCGCTCGACTACCGGCTTTTCGCGCAGCAGGCCTTCGCGGACTGGGTGCGCAAGATCGGCGCCGCCATCCGCGCCGTCGACCGTCCCGACCGGATGATCATGGTGGGACAGGACGAAGGAGGCACGATGGATCGGCCGCACCCGCAGTTCTTCGCGGATGCGGTCGACATCAGCTGCGTGCACAGCTGGTGGCTCAACGACGATCTGCTGTGGGACAGCGTGGTCACGCGTCCACCCGGCATTCCCCATCTCGTACAGGAGACCGGTTCCATGTTCTACGAGGCAGCCGATGGCGCTGCCTGGCGCAGCGAGGAGGAAGCGGCGCGCCTGATCGAGCGCAAGCTCGCCATCGCCGCGGGCGCGGGCAGCGCGGGCTTCGTCCAGTGGCTGTGGAACAGCAATCCGTACATGCCCTCCGACAACGAAGCGGCCATCGGCGCGCTGCGGGCGGACGGCAGCGCGAAGCCGGAATTCAAGGTGCTGCGCGCCATGGCACGTTTCCTGAACGACGCCGCACCGTCACTCGGCGGGAGGAAGGAAGAGGATGTGGTCGTGGTGCTGCCTCACGCGGACCAGTTCTCCGTCCGCGGCAACGGTACGCGGGCGACGCGACGCTGCGTGCGGACGCTGGCGTACAGCTGCCGCCTGCCTCTCCGGGCGGTAAGCGAGTACGGTCTCGCGCGCGATCGCGAAGCCGCGAGGCTGTACCTTCTCCCTGCACCGGCGCTGCTGACCGAGGACGCGTGGCGGATTCTTCTCGAGCGCGTGGAGAAAGGTGCCACCCTGCTGGTGACCGGCGTGCTGGATCGCGACGACGAATGGCGCACCGTGCCGCGCAGTGCGCTTTTCGGCGTCGAGGTGGAGATCCGCGCAGTGTCGCCGACGGAGTTGTTAGCCCTGGACGATACGGTCATTCCCTGTGGATATCGAGGCGACGATCTGCAGCGGATCGAGAGGGCGGTCGCGAGCGACGGGAACAACCTCGGCGCGGCGCTTCTCGACGCGAAACACGGCAAGGGGCGCGTCCTGTGGTGTCCTCTGCCCGTGGAGATGTGCGACAACGCGGAAGCGACGGAGGCAGTCTACCGCATCGCGATGCGCGCAGCGAACCTCGAGCCGGAGAGCACGGTGCGACCCGATCTCCCGGGGGTGCTCGTGTACACATCGCGGTTCCGGGATGCGGTACTGCTCACAGTGATTTCGGAATTGTCGGAAGACGCCGATCTGCACATAACGCTGCGGCAGCCGGAATGCAAACTGGATCTCTCCCTGCGCGGCGGCTCCGCGGTGCTGCTCCTCCTCGACCGGCGTGGACGCGAGATCCTGCGCAGCGGGACCGACTGACCCGGCGCAGCCTCGATCAAATTTCCCAGGGGATGCGGAGCCCGAGACGGCGGAGTTTCTCCTCGAGTTCCTCGCGCTCCATGTTGCGCCTGACGGCCTCGCCTTCCTCGGGAAGAAGCTCGTGGGACCGGGCGAGATTGATCGCGCGGACAGGATCTCCCGCGGTGATCGCGGAGATGATGTCGAGGTCGATGCGCGTCATTTCCATCGCATTGCTCCGGTAGTCCAAAAACGCCTCCCACGCTTCCGGACACCAGCGGCGGACGATTTCGTTTCCGATCACGTCTGCGTATGCGCGGATTTCATACTGCGCGTGGGAGTCCATGCGGAGAAAGAGAAAATTCATCAGGTTGTGGAGATCGATCTTCCAGTACGCCTCGGTGTACGTCGCCAGCGGCAGATCCTTCCGCGCCTGCTCCCGCGCCACCCCCGCCTCGATGCGCTCGTTGTAGATGCCGCGCGCCAGTTCGTGCAGCTGCGTCTCCTGCTCGGTGAAATGCGCTCCCAGTCCGGCGTCGACGAATCCTTCGCTTCCCTGCCGGTTGCTGACAGCCTGCGAACGCCACTCACCCGGCGCGGTGCGCTGCGCCGCGTCGATCGCGATGGAATAGCGCGTGGAATACTCGTTGACATTCGCCGTGCGATGCCGGATCCACTGCCGCCACGCATCCATCGGGACCCGCACGTGGAGCTTGATCTCGCACATCTCCAACGGCGTCGTATGATGATGCCGCATGAGGTAGCGGATCAATCCGCGGTCCTGCCGGAGCTGTTTCGTTCCTCTCCCGTAGGAGACACGGGCGGCCTGCACGATCGAGGAATCCGAACCCATGTAATCGACGACACGGACGAAACCATCGTCAAGCACCTTGAAGGGATCTCCGAGAATTGCATCCAGCTCCGGGACGGACGGACGCTCCAACTGTTCAAATCGACGTTCTTCCATTCTTCGCATCATGCTGATTGATGGTCAATCATGAAAGATAGCAATTCCCTTTCCCCGTGCAAAGCAGGGGGATGCGCACGCTTTTTCGTACATTGCGTGAGTAGTTCAATCGACAGTACACATGCCCGCCAGACCGCTCCGTAAAATCCTCGTCATACGTCTCAGCTCGATCGGCGACATCATCCTGACATCTCCGATGCTGCGTGTATTGAAGACGGCGCACCCGGATTGCGAACTGCATTTCATCACCCGCACGGAATACCGTGAGCTGCTGGAGTACGATCCGCACATCGACAGGCTCATGCTCGTCGATACCTCGGAAGGGAGCAGCGGACTCGAGGCACTGAACCTCTCGCTCGCGCGGGAACACTACGACGCGGTGTTCGACCTGCACAACAATTTCCGCAGCAGGCGGCTGCGTAACGGACTCAGCGCGCATCTGCACTGCATCAACAAGCGCGGGCTGCGCCGCTTCCTGCTTGTCGCCGCGCATGTCAACACCTATGGCGAAGTCCTCGCCGTGCCGGATCGCTACATCGAAACCGCGGCACGATACGGCATCGCTCCCGATACGGAGGGACCGCGGCTGTATCTCACGGAAGAGATACGGAAGGTCGCGGCGAGAAAGCTCAGCGACGCCGGTGTCGATCCCGGTGTCGCATTGACGGGATGCTGTCCGGGATCCCGGCATTTCACCAAGCGGTGGCCGACGGAACAGTTCAGCGAACTGGCGAGCTCCCTGGCGGCGAACGGCGCGGTTCTGCTGCTGTTCGGCGGCGCCGACGACCGCGAGACGGCGGCCGCGATACGTTCGGCAGCGCCCGCAAACGTCCACGACCTTACCGGACAGCTATCCCTGCTCGAGACAGCCGCGGCAATGGAGCATTGCCGCGCGGTGATCGCCAACGACAGCGGGCTCATGCATATGGCGACCGCGATGCGGCGTCCGGTGGTGGCGTTGTTCGGGAGTACCGTGCGCGAATTCGGTTTCTTTCCATACCACTCCCCCGCCGTCGTGCTCGAGACGGAAGGACTGCGCTGCCGCCCCTGCACGCATATCGGCCGCGCCAGCTGCCCGAAGGGGCATTTCGCCTGCATGCGCAGCATCACCGCTCTCCACGTCCTCGAGGCGCTGGAGAGGCTTGCAGCTCCGGACTGACATTCCCACTTCCTTCCTGCAATTTCTTGTCGCGAAATTCCGCGGACCAGATACTCCTGTTTTTTCCCAAGCCTACTTTTTGCTACATTTCCAGTCACATCTCTACGCATAGTCGAACACCATTCTTGCATCCTTTAGAACGGAGTTTCTCCATGAAAATCAGGAAGGAAGATGCCCTCGAGTACCACAGCATGGGTCGAAAGGGCAAGATCGAAGTCATCACGACGAAACCCTGCGTTACGCAGCGCGATCTGTCGCTCGCCTACACGCCGGGTGTCGCCGATCCCTGCCTCGAGATCGAGCGCGATCCCGCGCTCGTGTACGAGTACACGGCAAAAGGCAACCTCGTCGCCGTCATTTCGAACGGCACAGCGGTCCTCGGTCTCGGCGACATCGGTGCCATGGGCGGGAAACCGGTCATGGAAGGAAAGGGCGTGCTGTTCAAAACCTTCGCGGACATCGACGTCTTCGACATCGAGCTCGACAGCAAGGACATCAAGGAAATCATCCGTACCTGCCAGGTGCTTGGACCGACATTCGGTGGCATCAATCTCGAGGACATCAAGGGTCCCGACTGCTTCTATATCGAGGACGAGCTGAAGCGGACAATGGACATCCCGGTATTCCACGACGACCAGCACGGCACGGCGATCATCTCCGGGGCGGCGTTGCTAAACACCGTGGAGCTCACCGGCAAGAAGCTCGACGAACTGAGGGTGGTGTACAACGGCGCGGGCGCCTCGGGCATCGCCTGTGCCAAGTTCCACATCAGCCTCGGGATCAAGAAGGAAAACGTGATCATGTGCGACACCGCGGGCGTGATCTACAAGGGCCGCACCGAGCACATGAACGAGTTCAAGGAATTCATGGCCACGGAAACCGACACGCGGACGCTCGCGGAAGCTGTCAAGGGCGCCGACGTCTTCTTCGGCCTGTCCAAGGGAGGCGTCATGAGCCAGGACATGGTGCGGTCGATGGCCGACAATCCGGTCATCTTCGCCATGGCGAATCCCGATCCGGAAATCACCTACGAAGACGCCAAGGCTGCGCGTCCCGACGTGATTATTGCCACAGGCCGCTCCGATTATCCGAACCAGGTCAACAACGTTCTCGGATTCCCCTTTATTTTCCGGGGCGCGCTCGACGTTCAGGCCAGGGCGATCAACGAGGAAATGAAGCGCGCCGCATCGAAGGCGCTCGCCGATCTGGCGAAGGAAGAGGTCCCGGACAGCGTCAAACGCGCGTACGGCGTGAAGGAGATGTCGTTCGGACGCGATTACATCATTCCCAAGCCCTTCGATCCGCGCGTGCTCACACGCGTCGCTCCCGCGGTCGCGCAGGCGGCGATGGAGACCGGTGTCGCACGCAGGCCGATCGCCGATTTCGACGCATACCGCAAGCAGCTCGACATACGCATGGGGCGCACACAGCCGATCATCGCGCACATGCACGGAAAGGCCTCGAGCGATCCGCAGCGAATCGTGCTTCCGGAGGGCAATCAGTATCGCGTGATCAAGGCCGCGCAGGTTGCGCTCGATGCGGGAATCGCAAAGCCGATCCTGCTCGGCGTGGAAGATGAAGTCCGCGCTGTCGCCAATGAGCACGGCATCGATCTCGAAGGCATCGAGATCATGAATCCCAAAACGCACCCGCGCACCGAAGAGTATGTGCTCGAGTTCTACCGGCTGCGCCAGCGCAAGGGCGAGACCATGTACAGCGCGAACAAGACCCTCACCACCAGGAGCAATTACTTCGGCGCGATGATGGTGCACATGGGCGACGCCGACGGCCTGATCTCGGGGTATACTTCGCACTATCCCGACACCATCCGTCCCGCACTGGAGGTCATCGGCCGGGATCCGCGATACTCGAAGGTTTCCGGACTCTACATGCTTTCGAACAGGAAGCTGCAGCCCTTCTTCCTCGCCGATACGACGGTAAACATCGACCCGACCGCGGAGGATATCGCGGATATCACAATGCAGGCCGCGGAACTCGCGGAGAAATTCGACGTCGTGCCGCGGGTCGCCATGCTCTCCTACTCCAATTTCGGAAGCAATCTCGGACCCTCGCCGAACAAGATGCGCCGCGCGCTGGAGATCGTCAAGCAGCGCATGCCGGACCTGGTCGTCGACGGCGAGATGCAGGCCGATACGGCGGTCGTCCCGGAGATCATCGAGGAGACCTTCCCCTTCAGCGTTCTGAAGCGTGGCGCCAACGTGCTTATATTCCCCGATCTCAATTCCGGCAATATCGCCTACAAACTGCTCAGCCGCATCGGCGGGATGCAGCCCGTCGGACCGATCCTCAACGGCATGCAGAAAGCGGTCCACTGCCTCCAGCGTGGGTCCGAGATCCAGGAAATCGTCGATATGATCGCCATCGCAGTCGTGGACGCGATCAGCAAGAAGGAAGCATCGGCATAAGGCCGGATGACATCTCCCGAACTCTTGATGCCCCCGAGCGATCGGGGGCTTTATTATGCGCACAAGTAGATACAGTTGGCAAGTCGCACTGCCGTCCGCCGAAGAAACGACGTTGGGAATAAAATCGTAAACCCCTGATATATCAGGGGTTTACGTGGATCTGTTAAGATGCCTCTTTAAGCTAAACCAGCCGATCGCGAACTCTCACCAGTCCGTCCTCTCCGTGTTAGAGAGGTTGAGAATGCCGTTGACATGGCGCGATGGGTCGATGATGTTGCGGTTCACATCGACGACTCTCGGATGGCAGTATGCGCAATTCTGTGCCTGGGGGTGAGTACCACCCGGGTGGGGATCGCCGGTGGACTCATCTCCATGGCAGCTTCCGCACTTCGCCTGCTCCGCGCCTTTCCACGCAACGGTTTTGTGGGTCCCATTCGTGAAATTGCCGTGGCAGTAAGTGTTGGCGCAGGTCGCGTCCGCCGCGTTGAACGCGGGGGCGCCGGTGGTGCCAAGCGTCTGCGTGGCTGCGAGGGCGTTGTTGAGCGACACCTCCGCCTTGCCCGGAGTTGTCTTGTCGACATGGGCCGGATCGCTGTAATTCTGCGGAAAATGGTGGCAATTGCCGCAGCGGATGGTCGTGCTGCTGGTAGTACTTCCTTCCACGTGTTTCGCATGCGAAGCGTACCACTGCGGATAGATCTTCTTCGTTTGCGTATTCCCATGACAGGTGTAGCAGGCCTCGGGACCTCCGTCCGCCGCGACGTGGCAACCGGGGTCGTTGCAGCTCTGACCCGTGTTTCCGCCGCTATAATCCACGTTATGGCAGCTGCGGCAGCTGCTGATGTCCCAGCCGAGATTCTGGCTGATGTCCGTACCGTGGAAATTCTCGGATCCGCTGAGTTTGTACCCGGCGCCATGCACGCCGATGAGCGCCGGTTCGCCGGGCAGGTCCGCGGCGTCTTTGAGTTCGCTGGAACATGCCGCGAGCAGCGTCATCGCCAACATGGAAATGATGGCGGCGTTCATGAGTGTTTTCATCGCATGCCTCCTTTGACAGCTCCGGTGGAATGGCAGGCGGCGCAGACCGGATCTCCGCCCTCGACATTGTGGCAGGTGACGCAGCTTTCGATGTCCATCTCCGCGAGCTCGCCGTGGCGGTTCAACGCCTCTCCGCCGCCGACCGTGGCGAATCCCGCCAGCTGATGCGACTGCGGCACGATGCGCATGCCGGTCGCATCGAAGCCATTCTCGTGACACGGAGCGCAAAAGCTCTCCTGCTCGTGACAGGTCTCACAGCGCGTGGACTTCGCGCGCGCGTCGAAGCCGTGCGTGTAGGCGTAACCCAAAGGATGCGCCTTCTGCACCGTCAATGCGCGCTCGTCGTCGATCTTCTCGCCGCGCGGCCAGCCGTCGATATAGAAGCGGTCGGCCTCCACTCCACGCGGCACATCATTCGTCGCGGTGTGGCATTCCTGGCAGAAGCTCTGCGAATGGCAGACGGCACAATCGCGGTCGGCCTCCCCGTTCATGGCGAACTTTCCATGCTCCTGCAGGAAGTTCGGCACGCGATGGTTCTCGGGATGCAGGCCGGCAAGCGTGGTGTGGCAGGCCTCGCACTGATTTGTGGCGGGAATCATCTTTGCGTACTTGGCGGCGCTGCGAATGATCGGCGCGGTGGCGTCGGCGTTGTTGTGGCAGCGCGTGCAAAGATCCATCGACGGGATCATCGACTCGCTGTCGTCCCCCTCCACGCCGACGTGACACTCCATGCAGGTCATATCGAATCCGACCACGTGGCTCTTGTGCGAGAAGTACAGGCGGCGATCCTTCGCGGGGTAGACGTAGTTCGAGAAATCCGCACCGTCATCCGGCAGGGACCAGTAACCCTTCACGTCGCTCTCCTCATGGCAATCCAGGCACACCGTGGGCGAGGGGACGAGATTGTCCGTCGCGGCCTCGCTGTCGGTGGCGTGGTGGCAGGTCACGCATTCCATCTGATCCTTGTGGATGGCATGCGGGAATGTGACGCCGCTGCCGTCCGCGGTTGCGCTACGGGGAGGCGTGAGGAGTAGCACCAATCCAAGGATGGTGGTGAGAAGCAGCGCGGAGAAAACCAGAGTTTTTTTCATGCTGTCCTCCTACTGGCCGAGGCCGAATGGATTGGAAAACCAGTAATTGATGCGGGCGAAGGCACGCATGTCGGATTTGTAGATCCGGTTTGTCATGTATTGCCCCTGGATGTCGAGGGAAAGCGTCTTGATCGGACGAAATGTTGTGCCCAGCACGCCGACCCAGGTCGAGGCGCGCTCGTTCCAGTTCGTCGCGTCGTCGAGGTTTTCCGCAAGGGCGTAGGTGCTGTATACTGCGCCCGCGTGCGGGATGAGCATGCCGTCCATCAGCGGATAGGTGAAATGCAGGTTGAACCCGTCCAGATCACCGTCGTAGCTCACGTCCTTCGTGTACATGAGGGAAGCGTACTTGTTGGCGGCGCCGAGCGAGAGACGGAACGCGCTCTCGTCATCGTACATGACGGTGGAGACCCGGCCGAGCAGCGTCAGGTGCGGATGCAGCTGATAATCCACACCGAGCACGGCTTCCTGATGCCCCTCGGCTTCGAGCAGGGCGAAATAGGAATTCCAGGCGATCACCGGTTCGCGATGCGCGAGATTCAGCGAGAAGCCCAGCGTCGGCATCGCCTGGTAGGTTGCCGCGATTTCGGCACGTGACGTGCGCTCGAAATTGAAGTCGTAATCATAGCGGCCGTACATCCAGAGCTTCCCCGTCATATGCGCGATGTTGATACTCCCGTACTGATTGGCTCGCGACCCGTAGTCGATCAGCGTTTCCTGCAGATCCATCTGTGCGTCGGGACGCCAGGCCTGGAACGCGGAGGTCTCGCGATGGCGGTTCATGTAGCTGAGGCCGATCTTGGTATCTTCGAGGAGGTACAGCAGCACCTGGCCTCCAAGCTGCCAGTTGTCTTCGATATTCTCCGTGAACTGGTATTCGACGGTCTGTCCCGGCGGGGTGAGCCCGCCGCCGTAGGCCATGATCTCGATGCCGTCGCTGACACGCGCCTTGACCTGCGCGCCCTCGATCGTGCCATAGCTGACGCCCGCGAACAGTGCCTGACGGCCGATCTTGACGTCGAAGATCTCCGCGATGTTCTTGATGCGCAGGTACGCGTTGAAGACGCGGAGGCGGGGATCACCTTCCACCCCGTCCCCGAGGTCGGTGTAGCCCTGGAGATAAGTGTGGAACGAGATGTCGTCGGTCCCGAAGTTCAGCTGCACATTCTCATAGGCGCGGATGTGCGAGGTCGATTCGCCGTTGGACATCTGTCGTTCCCACCCGTAAGCCGAGGTCACGAATCGTCCGTTCAGCGTCTGGGCCTGCAGGCCCGCGGTGAGGACGACCGTAAACACGAGCAACCTGATCGCAATGTTCATAGATGCTTTCCTCAGGTCGTTAATGAGTGGAACGGCACCGCGCCGTCTTTCGGGACAGCGCGGCGCCGCGATTTTCAAGTTTATTTCTTCGATTCGATGGTCACGATGGGAGGAGTGTTCCGGGTGGCACGGGGCTGATCAGGGCACCCGAGGCCCGCGTTCAGCCTTTCCCGTGAGCGATCTTGGTCCACATTTCCTTGAACTTGAAAGCCTTGAAGGTCGGGCTCTTGTCGTTGTGGCAGGTCTTGCACTGTTTTTCCGCGCTGCCGTCGTCAGTCTTCGGGAGGGTAAGACCGGCAGCCATCGCGTCCGCGAGCGGCTTGTCCTTGCCGTGCTTGGTCTTGTACGTGCCGGCGGCGCCATGGCAGGATTCACATCCGACGCCTTCGGTCTTGTCGAACTTGGCGCTGAACTTCGCGCCGGCCTCGTCCATGCCCGTCTGATGGCATGCGAGACATTCCTTGGTCTCGGCGGCGGTGGAGTGACCGCGATGGCGGCTGTGGCCTTGGTCTTGGATCCCTTCTCTGTCGCGATCTTGTCCGCGGCGGCGGACTGCAGGGTCTTGAAGGCGTTCGCATGCGCGGTGCCTTCCCATGTCTTGTAGGCGGTGCCGCCCATCTTCGCGTTGCTGTGGCAGGCCTTGCACTGCTTCGCTCCGATATATTCGTGTTTGCCGGAGAAAGTAAATGCCGTCAGCACGGTAAACGCGAGGGCGAGAGCGAGAAATGAGACTGCGTTTTTCATGGAAGAACCTCGGGAGTGTATGGGTTTGCGAAATCTATGAGGGTCTGATGGATTCTCCGGGCATCGGGCGATCAGCACATTTGTACGCGACAGTCTTCGGGCAAGTTCCTGGAACACAGCGGATATTAATACTTGCTAGTATCAAAAGTACGCACTTCATTTCACATGCGCAAGTATCACTCAGCGCAGAAATATCTCCACTGACTTCTGCGCGAAGGATACGAGGGGTCCGAAATACAGTCCGAAAATGAAGTTCGGCGCAATAAACAGAATCGTGATCACAATAACAAGCGGACTGAAGCGGATCGGACTTTCGTCCCCGTTCATCGGCTCGCGGAGGTACATGTTTCGGAAGACGCGCGCGTAATAGTACAGCGAGATCGCGCTGTTGATCACGCCGATGATCGCCAGCCAGATGTAATCGGCATCGATGACGGCCGAGAACAGCATCCATTTGCCGACGAAGCCGGCAAGCGGCGGCAGTCCGGTGAGCGATATGAGAAACACGGAGAATCCAAACGCCATGAAGGGAGCGCGCTTGGCGAGGCCCCGATAGTCGTCGATGTGTTCGCTTCCGATGCGGTCCGCGACCACCATCACGACGTAGAAGGCGCCGAGGTTCATGAAGAAGTAGATGACGAGATACATGAGCATGGCGCTGATGCCGAGATCGCTCATCACGACCATGCCCATGAGAATGTATCCCGCATGTGCGATGCTCGAATACGCGAGCAGGCGCTTGAGGTTGTCCTGCCAGACGGCCACGACATTCCCGAGTGTCATCGTCAGCACGGAGAGCACCGCGAGCATCAGGTTCCATTCGAAGCCCGGCAGGCTCATCCATTTTCCGATGTCCACCAGCGAGTCGAAGAACACGACATAGAAGAATCGGATCATGATCGCGAAACCGGCGGCCTTGCTCGCCACGGCGAGATACGCGGTCATCGTGATCGGCGCCCCCTCGTAGACGTCAGGCGTCCAGAAGTGGAACGGAACGGCGGAAATTTTATAGCCGAATCCGACGAGAATCATGATGATCGCGATCAGGTACGGAAAGAGGTTGCCCGCGCCGTGGGCATAGCCGCCGCCGGCAAGGACGGCCTGGATGCCGTAGATGTCCAGCGCCCCGGTCAGTCCGTAGAGCAGTGACATGCCGTAGAGCATGACGCCGGAGGCCACGCCGCCGAAGATCACGTATTTCAGCGAGGCTTCGGCGGAGCGGTTCAGTTTCTTGCTGAAGCCCGCGAGGATGTACGAGCTGATGCTGACCAGTTCGATGGACAGATAGATCATGAGCAGGTGCGACGCGCCGGTCATCAGGAGCATGCCGAAGGTCATCGCGGCGACGAAGCAGAAAAATTCCCCGATGGTCTCCTGCTTCTTCAGCTCTCCCGACTGCATCGAGAACACGACGATCACGATGCCTGCCGCGAGGATCAGGTACTTGAAGAAGAGCGAGAAGGGATCCACCGCGACCATGGTGCCGAACAGCAGGCGCGGGGAGGCATCCTGGAACGGCAGCTGCAGGATGGTGATGACGAATCCGGCGAGCACGATCCATCCAGTGGTCATGCCCGTCGAGGCTTTCTCCTTCCGTCCGGTGATGAACTCGACGACCATCGCGACCACGAAGGTCAGCGCCACCGTGATCTCGGGCCAGAACGAAGGGATACTGTTGAAGATGATCTCAATCATGAGGGCTGCACTTGTTTAAGTGTCGTCTTACGTGCGTTTAGAACGTGCTGAACAGGACCGGAGCGGCGCTGGTGTTGACGAATTCGACCAGATGTCCGAGCGAAGTTGTCATCCAGTTCAGCGCCGGTGTCGGGTAGATGCCGAGGGCGACGATGATCATGGCCAGCGGAATCAGGGTGAACATCTCACGTCCGTTGACATCCGGAAGCACATTCTCCCACTTCTCGGGGAGCGTGCCCATGAACACGCGCTGGAAGGTCCAGAGCATATAGCCCGCGCCCAGGACGATGCCGAGCGTGGAGAGGATGGTCCACAGCTTGCTGGTCTGGAAGGCGCCGAGAAACACGAAGGCCTCGCTGATGAAGCCGCTCATCGACGGCAGGCCGATGGCCGCGAAAAACGCGATGACGGTGAGGAAGGAATACATCGGCATCTTGTTGTAGACGCCGCCGAACTCGTTGAGTCCGCGGGTGTGGGCGCGATCGTAGAGCACGCCCACCAGGAGGAAGAGCATGGCGGTGATCGTGCCGTGATTGAACATCTGGAACACCGCGCCCGTCATGCCCTGCACGTTGAGCGCCGCCATGCCGAGCAGGACGTAGCCCATGTGCGAGATGGACGAATAAGCGATGAGCTTCTTGAAATCCGTCTGCGCCATGGCGCACAGCGCGCCGTAGACGATGTTGACGAAGCCCAGGATCATCATCGGGATCTGGAAGTAATGCGTCATTTCCGGTAGGATCGGAAAGCTGATGCGCAGCAGTCCGTAGGTTCCCATCTTCAGGAGCACGCCGGCAAGAATGACCGAGATAGCGGTCGGCGCCTCGACGTGCGCATCAGGCAGCCACGTGTGGAAGGGGAAGATCGGGACCTTGATCGCGAAGGCGATGAAGAGGCCGACGAACGCCACCATCCTGGCCGTGCTGCCGATGGTCGAGAAGATTCCCTGCGTCATGTTCGCGGGATCCATCATCGCGATCACGTTGAAGGTGTGCACGCCGGTCTGCGGATCGATGGTGCTGAAATACAGGCCGATCATGACCAGCAGCAGCAGCACCGAGCCCGCGAGCGTGTACAGGAAGAACTTGATCGCGGCGTATTCGCGTCGCGGACCGCCCCAGATGCCGATCAGGAAGTACATCGGCAGCAGCATCAGTTCCCAGAACACGTAGAAGAGGAACATGTCGAGCGAAACGAATACGCCCATCATGCCGGTGTCCAGGAGCAGGAACATGGCGAAATAGCCCTTGACGGATTTGTCGATGCTGAACGACGAGAAGGTCGCCAGGAAGCTGATCAGCGCGGTGAGCAGCACCATGGGCATCGAAAGGCCATCGATGCCGAGAAAATACTCGATGCGTATCTCGCCGAACCATGGAGTCTCGGGAATCACGATCCACGGAAGCCGCTCGACGAACTGCATCGTCGCGACCTCGTTGATGCCGGTTTTGGCGCTGTCGAACGCCATCCAGATGATAATGGCGAGGAGGACCTGCAGGCCTGTGACGATGGCTGTCGTGGTCTGCAGTGCACGGATCTTTTCTTTGGGCAGCAGGAGCACGATGATCATGCCCAGCACGGGCAGGAAGGTGATCACTGTGAGTATCGGGAATTGCATCAATCCTCCGGATGTATGCTGTTACTTCGTTTGTTCGCTGTATTAGATGAAGAACCAGAACAGGACGACCACACCCGCCAGGAC
>CAZWNO010000008.1:17582-34845 GCA_964635845.1 uncultured Chromatiales bacterium | reverse complement strand
GTCTGGGTTTTCTTGAGAAGAATGCCGAAGAAACCGACGAAGTACGCGGTGCCGTTGACCAGGCCGTCGACCACCCACTTGTCGAAGAGACCGCTGATGCGCGACTGCCAGGTGGTTATCGAGGCCGCGCCGTTGACGGCGCCGTCGACGATATGCATGTCGAACCAGTTGGCCATCCGCGCCACGAGGTGCACGCCGGGTACGACCACCCACTTCTCGTAGATCTCGTCGAAATACCATTTGTTGTACAGGAAGCGATACAGCGGCGCGACACGCTCCGCGACGCGGTCGGGATCGATCATCCTGCGGCGGTATACGCCGAAGGCAAGCAGGATGCCGCTGAATGCGACGATCAGCGACGTGATCATCGCCGGGAGGTGCGACTCGTGCGTCTTATGCTCGAGCGCCTCCTGCGAGGGATTGGCAGTCACGGGAACCGGGGCTTCCTCCACGGATTCCGTCCCCGCAATCTCCGCTGCCGCCGCAGGTATTGTCGCTGCGTGTGCAGCCTCACCGTGAAGAGCAGCGGCATGCGCGAAGGGATACCACTGCGCGCCGGTGACGGTGGCAGGAGCGGGCAGGGACTTCACGAACCAGCCGCTGGGGCCTGAGAACGGGTTGAAGGAGAAAAAGATCCAGATAGACAATGTCGCGAGCACCATGATCGGCACTTTCATTGTCATCGGCGACTCCTGGATGTGCTCGTACACATCGGGACGCTTCGATTCTCCGAGGAAGGTCAGGATGACGAGGCGGAACATGTAGAACGCCGTCAGGGCCGCGACGCCGAATCCTATCCAGGGAATGATCACGGCGATGCTTCCCGTGAGGCTGCCGAACGCCCACGCGCCGGCGAGAATCTCGTCCTTGCTCAGGAAGCCCGAGAACAGGGGCACGCCGGAGATCGCCAGCGTGGCGACCAGGAACGTGGCGAAGGTCACGGGCATTTTCTTCGCGAGACCGCCCATGTTGCGGATATCCTGCGCGTCGGTGTCATGATCGTGGATCTTGTGCAATCCGTGGTGCATGGCGTGGATGACGGAACCCGAACCGAGAAAGAGGCAGGCCTTGAACATCGCGTGCGTGACGAGATGGAAGAACCCGGCCGTGTACGCCCCGACGCCGAGCGCGAGGATCATGTAACCGAGCTGGCTGACCGTGGAATAGGCCAGCACTTTCTTGATATCGTTCTGTACGATCGCGATCGTGGCCGCGACGAATGCGGTGATCGTTCCGATGGTGGCGATGACGATCAGCGCCCCGCCCGACATCATCGGGAATGTGCGCGCCACCAGGTACACGCCTGCGGCGACCATGGTCGCGGCATGTATGAGGGCGCTGACGGGCGTCGGACCCTCCATCGCGTCGGGAAGCCAGGTGTGCAGGGGGAACTGCGCGCTCTTCCCGATCGCGCCCATGAAGATACAGATACCGGCCGCCGTGAGCCACGTCTCGGATCCGAAGGGAAGGTTTCCGTTCGCGATGTGGGCGAAGATTTCGTCGAAGCGGAAGGTGCCGTAATTGGCGTACAGGATCAGGATGCCGATCAGCATGCCGATGTCGCCGACACGGTTCATCAGGAAGGCCTTGGTGCCGGCATATGCGGGCATCGGCTTCTCGTACCAGAATCCGATGAGCAGGTAGGAGCTGAGTCCGACCAGTTCCCAGGCGGCGTACATCATCAGGAAATTGTTCGTCACGACGATGCCGAGCATCGAGAAGGCGAAGATTCCCAGGAAGGCGAAATACCGTGAATACTTCGCATCCCCGTGCATGTAGCCGATAGAGAACAGATGCACCAGCGAGGTGATTATCATGACGACCACAAGCATGATCGCGACCACCCTGTCGAGCAGGAGGCCGAGCTCGATCTGCAGCGGGATGGTCTTTCCGAACACGTCTATCGTGGTGTGGAAATTCACCCACTGGAAATTCATCTGGATCGGTGTCTGGGCAAATCCGTGTATCGCGGGCGTCTCGGGCAGCGCGTAGACGCCGAAGAGCACCACGAAGGAAAGGCCGAGATTCAGGAACATCAGCCCGGTCGCGATGACGTCGCCCTGGCGCGGCAGTCGCTTCCCGAAGGAGAGCAGCAGCGCAAAGGAGAACAGGGGCATGAGAAGAATGATCAGGACCAGGGTGAGCAGTGTGTCAGCTGTCATGGCTGTATTCGGACTCGTTTTGTGTTCGCCTGTTTCATGTATCAGTTTGTCGAGAGCACTTTGAATTCGATGCGGCGGTTGCGCGCGCGTCCGGCTTCGGTGCTGTTGCCCGAGCGGGGCTGGTCTTCGCCATAGCCGCGCGAACGGAGCCGCGTGTCCGGAATCCCCTCCCCGACCAGGTAGAGCAGTACGGATTCCGCGCGCAGTCGCGAGAGCTCGCGATTCGCCGAGGCATTTCCGCGGCTGTCGGTGTGTCCGCCGACCTCGACGATGACCGACGGATTGTCCTTCAGCGTCTGCACGGCCCCGCGAAGGATTGCGCGCGCCTGCGGCGTCAGCGTTGCCGAGCCTTCCTCGAATTGCACGCCTTCCAGCACCAGCGACTGTCCGGGACGAAGTGCCTCCGTCGTCAGCGGAATGTCATCTGGACAGCCGTCGCCGTCGCGGTAATTGTTGACGGTTTCAGCCTGGTCCGGGCAGCCGTCCTGCCCGTCGACGATTCCGTCGTGATCGCTGTCGCGCGCCGCGGGGTCGGAACCGCTGCTGATCTCCATGCCGTCGGACAATCCATCCCCGTCGCTGTCTGATTTCAGCGGATCCGTGTGATGCACGTTCACCTCATCGCCGTCCGCCAGTCCGTCACCGTCGGTATCGGCCATGGCGGCGTTCGTCCGCAGCTCTATTTCCCGGCGGTCGTCGAGTCCGTCGCCGTCGGTGTCCTGACTGCGCGGATCGCTGTGGTGCACCCGCACCTCCTCGATGTCGCGAAGACCGTCCGCGTCGGAATCGCTGCGCAGCGGATCGGAGTGGAATTGATGCACTTCGTCGCCGTCTGTCAGCCCGTCCTTGTCCGAATCGGGATCGAAGGGATCCGTGCCGTGCGCGAATTCCTCGCCCTCCGTCAGTCCGTCCTTGTCCGTGTCCGGATTGGCGGGATCGGTCTTCTTCGCGACTTCCTCCATGTCCGTCAGCCGATCGTCATCGCTGTCCGTTTTCAGCGGATCGGTGTGATGCGTATTCAATTCGTCGCTGTCGCTCAGGCCGTCGCCGTCGGTATCGGGATTGAGCGGATCGGTGCCGATGCTCTCTTCGTAGGTGTCCGACAGGCCGTCGCCGTCGCGATCGCTGTGGCCGAACAGATAGAACTGCACGCCGAGCGTGAAACTCCCCCAGGAATCCGCGTTCTCGATCGACTTGATGCGGTCGACGCGTCCTGCGAAATTGAAATTCTCCTGCACGATGTTTCCGAGCCCGTCCATCATGTCATTCCCGTCACCGAGCAAAAAGCGATAACTGAGATCCGCATTGATCGCGATCTGCTCGGTCAGCAGGATATCGAAGCCGAAGCCGACCGGGATGATGGTCAGGGTGTTCGCGTCCGCCGGAAGCGTCGAGATCCCTGGCTCGCGCTTCCCGTTCGCATCGACAGCAAAGTCTTCTTTCCCGAAAGTGACATTCAGCAGCGAATGGCCGTCGGAGAGTTTCATCTCCGCATTCGCATTCTCGTAGCGCATCACGCCCGCGCCCGCGGTGATGTAGGGATTCACCCAGCGTTTCGGGAACAGATTGATCACCGCGCGCACTTCGGCGAACCACAGTTTGTCTTTCTCGAACACCGTGTTGCGCATGCGGGGATCGTCCGCGATCGTGCTGAAATCGCCGTACGGGAATTCCAGCATCCCGACGAGGCGCGGATCGCGGAAGAACTGCCGCGTGTAGACGTCCTTGAACTCGTCGCGCAGGCGCCGGTTGTACACGTAGTTGCCGAATCCGCCGTCGAGCTGCACACCGAGTTCCGAGAGCAGGTTGTAGCGGGCGTGGCCGTAGAGCATGGCGCCGTAATACTGATCGGTGAATTCACCGAAGTACTTCGTCGCCCCGCCACCGGCCCCGATGACGAGCATGTGCTCGGGATCCCAGGTGTACGTGATCTTCTGCGCGCGAGCGGACATGCACGCGCCGAGCGCCAGCATGCAAGTCAGCAGCAGGACGCCGGAACGGCGATGCGGTCGCGAGCGATATGGACGCGGGACCGTCATTCCTTGAGACGTGCGATCCGGTCGGCTTCGACGGTGTTGTTCATGCGGAAGATATGCAGTACGATGGCCAGCGCGACGGCAGCCTCGACGGCCGCGAGGATGATGACGAAGAGCGCGAACACGTGCCCGTTCAGATTCATCCCCTGATAGTGCGAGAACGCAATCAGGTTGATATTGGCGGAATTGAGGATGAACTCGATGCCCATGAGCATCAGCACGACGTTGCGCCGCGTCGCGAGCGCGAGCACGCCGAGACAGAACAGGACGGCGCTCACGACGAGGTAATGCGAAAGCCCGATTTCCCACATGCTACACCTCCTTCGGTTTGCGGGCGATGAGCGCGGCGCCCATCACCGCGACGAGGAGAAGGATGCCTGCAACCTCGAACGGGAGGACGAAGGTGGTCAGCAGCAGTTCGCCGATCTCGAGTGCCGTGCCCTGGACCTGCGGCGCGTCCGTGATGAACCAGCCGCCGCCCGTGACCGCCACGAGGAGTATTGCGAGCGCCACCGCAACAACGATCAGCGCGGGAAACGTATTCATCACGCCCGAACTGATCTCGATGTCCGTCGCGCGCCTCGTGAGCATCACGCCAAAGACGAGCAGGATCAGGATGCCGCCGACATAGACCATGATCTGGGCGATGGCGATGAAATCGGCGGTCAGCAGCACGTACAGCCCCGCCACTCCCATGAAGGTGAACAGCAGCGAGAACGCCGCGTAGATGAGGCTTCGCGAAAAGACGACCACCAGGGCCGGCAGCAGCGTCAGCGCCGCGAATACGTAGAAAAGAATTGTCAGTTCCATTGGCTCAAGCGTGTTGATTGCATATGGCCGCGGTCGCGCGCTGCGCCGCGGCGTGTTCGCCTGTTATCCGTTGTTGTCCCGCGCGGGAGCGTCTTCCGCGGCCGGGGGATTTTCCGCAGCGGCCTTCTCCGCGGCAGCTTTCTCCGCGGCGGCCCTCTTCTTCGCCTCGAGTTCCGCGGCCTTCTTCGCTTCCGCTTCCTGCTTGGCGCGCTCCGCGTTCGCGATCTTCACGGCCGCCTCTTCCTCGGTGAGCGTCGAGAAGCGGAAGAGCAGATCGTTGCGATTGTACTCGGAGAACTCGAACACCGGCGTCATGAAGATGCACTCCGTGGGACACGGCGGCACGCAGAGGCCGCAGTAGCAGCACTTCGCGAAGTCGATGTCGAATCGTGTCACCCAGAGACGCTTGCGGTTGCCGGTCGAGGTCTCGCCGAGTTCCTCGTCGGGCAGCGCCTTGGCCGTTTCAATCGTGATGCAGTTGACGGGACAGGCCTTCGCGCACTGGTCGCAGCCGATGCAGTCGTCCATGTTCACGTAAAGCCGGTTGCGCACCCGCTCGGGAATCACATGCCGTTCGTCGGGATACTGGATGGTCACATTCCTGACGAAGAGATGGTCGAGAGTGATCTTCATCCCCACCAACGCCGTGGCGAGGCCGTCGTATATGTTCTTGAAGTATCCGCTCATAACGTCGTTTGTTTATCCAATCAGATGGGTACTAGAGGATGACCACGAGAAAGCCGACCACGAGTGCGATGCCGAAGGAAAACGGGATCAGCACCTTCCAGCTCATGTACATCAGCTGGTCCACGCGAAGACGCGGAAGCGTCCAGCGCACCCAGATCATGACGAAGACGAAGAACAGTCCCTTGAACACCAGCCAGAGGAACTGTTCGACCGCCACGAGCCAGGATGCATCGAAGGCCTCGCCGATATACGCGCCGAACGGACTGTTCCAGCCGCCGAAGAACAGCACCGAGGTGACGATGGAGACGAGGAACATGTTCGAGTATTCCGCCATGAAGAACATCGCGAACTTCATGCCGCTGTATTCCGTGTGATAACCCGACACCAGCTCGGACTCCGCTTCGGGAATGTCGAACGGTGTGCGGTTTGTTTCCGCCAGTCCCGAGATATAGTAGATCACGAAGGTGGCGAGGAAGAGTGGCAGGTACACGAGATTCACCCACGATGCGCCGAGCACGGTGCCGCCGGCGAGCGTGACATCCTGCTTCGGTCCGCCGAAGATGATCCAGTTCCAGACCGGTCCCGACTGCGCCGTCACGATGTCCTGCAGGTTCATGCTGCCGACGAAGAGCACGATGATCACCAGCACCATCGCGGCCGGCACTTCGTAGCTGACGATCTGCGCCACCGCGCGCATCGCTCCGAAGAGGCTGTACTTGTTGTGCGAGGCCCACCCGGCCATCATGATGGCCGCGACATTGAGGGAACTGATGGCGAGCAGATAGAAGATGCCGAGATCGAGGTTGGCGCCGACGTACTCGCTGCTGAAAGGCACGATGGCGAAGGCCGCATAGGCGCTCATGAAGGCGATGTAGGGCGCGAGATTGAAGAGGAGCTTGTCGGATTGCGCGGGGGTGATGTCTTCTTTCTGCAGGAGCTTGAGGACGTCGGCGACGGGCTGGATGATTCCCCAGGGACCGGTGCGCATCGGGCCGAGCCTATCCTGCATCCACGCCGAAATCTTCACTTCACCCAGGATGGCGAGCAGGGCGTAAAGGATGATCAGCACGAGGGGCAGCGCGCAGTACAGCACCAGAGTCAGAAGGTTGTCGCCGAGAAAGGATTGGAGCAGTGATTCCATGGTGTTTGCGTTCGGATTTGGCTGAATTAACGATCACATTCGCCGAGCACGATGTCGATGCTGCCCAGGATGGCCACGAGATCCGCGATCAGGTGGCCGCGGGAAATCTCATCGATGACGCTGAGGTTGACGAAACAGGGGCCGCGGACCTTCAGACGGAAGGGATTCCCCCCGCCGTCGCTGATGAGGTAGTATCCCAGCTCGCCGCGCGGGTTTTCCACGCGCGTGTAAATCTCGCCTTTCGGAGGCCGGATGCGCTTCGGGATGGCCGACTGCACATCGCCGTCCGCGGGGAAGGTCTCGAGCGCCTGCTCGATGATGCGGCAGCTCTGCTCCATCTCATTGACGCGCACCATGTGGCGGTCCCAGCTGTCGCCGATCGTGCCGACGGCGCCGTCGCCCACACAGACCTTCCAGTCGAAGCGGTCGTATATGGAGTAGGGATCGTCGCGACGCAGGTCCCAGTCGACGCCGGAACCGCGGAGCATCGGACCGGAACATCCGTAATTTACCGCGACATCGGCCGGGAGCACGCCCACGTTAGCGGTGCGCTCGATGAAGATCTTGTTGTAGTTGAGGAGATTGTTGACCTCGACGACGGTGGGGCGGAATTTGCGGATGAAGTCGGCGACGTCGCGCTCGAATCCTTCGTACACGTCGTGGGACAGGCCGCCGACCCACATGTAATTGTACAGCAGCCGCGCCCCGCAGGTGCGTTCGAAGATGTCGAGGATGTACTCCCGGTCGCGGAAGCAGTACAGGAACGGCGTGAACGCGCCGATGTCCATGCCGTACGTGCCGATCGCCACCAGATGCGAGGCGATGCGCTGCAGCTCCGCCATGATCACGCGGATGTACTCGACGCGCTCCGGCACCTCGATGCCCATCAGCCGCTCGACTGCAAGCACGTAGCCGTGATTGTTGTTCATCGAGGCGAGGTAGTCCATGCGGTCGGTGTACGGCACGACCTGCGGGTAGGTCATGGCCTCGGCGTGTTTTTCGAAACAGCGGTGCAGGTACCCCACTGCCGGGAGAACCTTGACCACGATTTCCCCGTCGAGCACCAGCTCGAGCCGCAGCACGCCGTGCGTGGACGGATGCTGCGGACCCATATTCAGGATAAGCTCATCTGTTTTGAGGCGCCCCGAGGCAATGCCCTCCTGCAGGACTTCCATGCTTTCTGTCATACCGATAGGATCCTTTTCAGTACGGTACTTTCATTCCGTTGTAAAACTCCTGGACCTGGTAGTCCTTGCGGAGCGGATGGCCTTCCCAGTCGTCCGGAAGGAGGATGCGGCGGAGATCGCGGTGGCCGTCGAAGATCACGCCGATCAGGTCGAAGGCCTCGCGTTCGTGCCAGTCGGCCGCGCGCCAGACGCGCTCGACGGACTGCACATGCGGGTTGTCTGCCGGGACGATCACCTTCAGAGTGAGCTTGTGACGGAGTGGCATGGAATCGAGATGGTATACGACGCCGAGCGTCCCGTCGGCGTTGTCCACCCCGCTCAGGCACATGAGCGAATCGAACTGCAATTCCGCATCGTCGCGCGCCTGAAGGGCGATGTCCTTGATCGAGGCCGCGGGCACGACGATGCAGGGGACGGATTCTTCGAAGCGCAGACCGGCTTCGGGGAACAGGCCGTTGAGATGGTCAAATATCTCGCTGCTAGGCTTTGCCATTCGACCCTTTCTCCTTGACAGTTGTGAAAACGCGCACCTTCTCCTGGAGGCGCATCCAGCCCTCGAGCAGCGCCTCGGGACGAGGCGGACAGCCGGGTATGTACACGTCGACAGGCACCACGCGATCGACGCCTTTCAGCACGTGGTAGCCGTGTTCCCAGTACGGGCCGCCGCAGTTCGAGCAGCTGCCCATGGAGACGACGTAGCGCGGTTCGGCCATCTGCTCGTAGAGACGCTTGACGCGCGAAGCCATCTTGATCGTCACCGTGCCGGCGACGATCATCACGTCGCACTGGCGGGGACTCGGCCGCGGCAGCACGCCGAAGCGCATGATGTCGTTGTGGGACGCGCTGGTGGCCATCATTTCGATGGCACAGCAGGCGAGGCCGAAGGACATCTGCCAGAGCGAACAGAGCCGCGCCCAGTTGAGAGCCCCTTCGACCGATGTGAGAACGATATTGCCGTCGTCGAATTGCTGGCTGAGAAGACCCATGGATACTCCTTTACGATCTCATTCACTTGGGATGGCGGGCGTGGCTGCCGCTGCAGGCGGGGCGGCGGCTCTGGTCGAGCGCAGGGGCACGCGATCGATCAGGTCGTCGAGATGCGGGATGTTCGGCTCCGGCCGTATCCACTCGAGGTCCCCTTTCGCCCAGAGGTAGAAGTCCGCCAGGAAGAGTATCACGATGAAGATGGCGCCTGCGACGTAGGCATACATGCCGAGCTTGTCGAACACCAGTGCCCAGGGAAACAGCAGCACGAGTTCGACGTCGAAGAGAATGAAGATCAGGGCGACGACGTAGAAGCGGATGTTGAAGCGCATCCATTGCGGTCCGATCGGATCCTCGCCGCATTCGTACGGCAGCGTTTTCTCCGCCGTGGGATTGTGCGGGCGCAGGATCTTCGCGACGAGGAGCCCCATCGCGACGAAGACCAGCCCGAGGATGATGAAGGCGAAGGCTTTTCCAAATTCGGTTAGCATGTGTGTCTATCAGTAGTTGCCAAAGACAACAAATCGTGGACAAAGTAGAAAAAAAAATTCAGAGATCAAAAGATACTGACAATCTGCTCTTGAACCCTTAAATCATGATTGCACGAAGCTCTCCTCCGCTGCGCGCGGCTGCACGCCATTGAACGGCGGATACTCGTCCACGAGGTACAGTGTGTAGGCGTTGATGCGGGAGATGTAGATGAAGTAGCCCGCCAGCTGCCGGTATTGCCAGTCCGCCATGCGGCCGGCGAACAGGATGGTCCACCATGAGGCGAACAGCACGAACGCGACGAGAAACACGTAACCGAGGATGAGGAAATAATGCGGAAACAGTATCAGCGGGCGAAAAAACATCGTCGCGCGGGATATGCGCGCCGGGTATGCGACCTGGATGCCGACGGGATACCTGCTCCCGGCACCGCCCGAGAAGGGGGGATATGCATCCGCGAGCAGCATCGTCCAGGCCTGCAGCCGTGTGGAATAACGGAAAAACGCTTCGAGCAGATTCCACGGACCGCGCGGGTGACGGCCGCTGAACAGGATTGCCCAGAACGAAAGGCACTGAATGCACCCGGCGAAAATTCCGTACAGCATCGACCAGAAGAAATGGGGTATCATGAGGACAGGACGAAAAATCAACAGGAGGCGGCTGGAGCGGTCGAGGCGTGGAAGAAGAAAAATCGCAGGATACATGCGTGCGTGCTCCGTCGAGTGGATCAACGTTGGATGGGCGGCGGGACGGAAAGCCTGCATATGTTACGAAACCGGGCCGACTTGCACAACGATTGCATATTCCCAACCGTGACGGTATTTTTTGTGTTCTGATAAAACAGGCCGCGGCATGAAAAAAATCGAAGCCATCATACGTCCCTTCAAACTCGACGACGTACGCGACGGACTGCAGGAGATTGGCATACACGGAATGACAATATCCGAAGTTCGCGGCTTCGGCCGCCAGAAAGGACATACGGAGACCTATCGCGGCGCGGAATACCAGATCGATACGCTTCCGAAACTGAAGCTCGAAGTTGTCGTCGCCGATCATATGGTGGATCCCGTGCTCGATGTCATCGTGAAATATGCCACGACAGGACAGATAGGCGACGGCAAGATCTTTGTCCTCCCAGTCGAAGACGCCATCCGCATCCGCACTGAAGAATCAGGCGACGACGCACTCTGACCCTGCGACAGGTTCAGAGATCCCCCGGAAGAAGCGTCCCGGCGTTTGCCGCTCCCATCTCGATTCCCATCCGAATGGCCTCATCCATCGCCGATCCCTGCGCAAGGGCGAGTGTTATCCCGGCACTCATCGCATCGCCGCTCCCCACCGGATTGACGGGCCGCACTGCCGGCACCGGGTAGGTCATCCGCTCCGTCCCCTGCCATGCGAGCACCGGCTTCGCACCGTCGGTGACGATGACGCATGACGCACCGCGCGCCTGCAGCTCCCCCGCCAGCGCGTCGTCCCCCGGACCCACGCCGGGCAGCGAAGCACGCAGTTCCCCGAACTCCTCGCGATTGATTTTCACCACCGCGCCGGACGCCGCCAGCGCGGCGATCAGCGTGCCGTGCTGCGCGTCAATGACGGTGGGGATCGCGCGCGCGGTGGCGCGCCGCGTGCATGTCAGGTAGAAATCCCGGGGAAGTCCCGGCGGCAGCGAGCCGGCAAGAAGGACAGCCGCGGCGCCGTCGATGCACCGCAGTGCATGCGCGGTGAACTGCTCCGCCTCATCGGCTTCCACAGGCAGGGCTTCCTGCACGAACTCCGTCGCGCGCCCCTCGTCCTCGAGCACCGTCACGCAGCTGCGAGTCGCCTCCCGTGTCGTGGTGACCAGCAGGCGCACGCCGAGGAATCCGAGCTGATCTTCGAGCAGCGGCGCGAAATCCTCGCCCGCGAACGCGCAGAGCATCACTGCTCCGCCGCGCTTCGCCGCCGCCCTTGCCGCATTCGCGCCCTTTCCCGACGCGTGCCGCAGCGCGACGCGGCTCCTGTGCACGGCACCCGCCTGCAGGCGGTGCACGGGATAGATGCGCTTGTCGTCGAGCGATGGGGCGATGATGGCGATCATGGCCTGGTGGTGTCCGTTGCGGTGTAGGGGGATAGTTCATACCCGGCCGGTATGCCCAGCCGGCCGGGTATGTGCCTCATTGTCAAGGAAGGTATCTAAGAGGCTAATCGTTACAAAAGTAGCGAATGATTCGCGGAAAATCAATATGCTTTTTTTTTCACGAAACGAAACCGGTATATTGCATGAGCCGCGACGCTCCGGTCGCGCCGATTCACCCATCGATACGCAGCATACGTCCGTCCGCGCCTCACCGAATGAAGATCCTCATCCATCCCACTTTCAGATATTTCGTTTCACCATTCAATCTCTCTTCAGAGAAGCAAAGGAGTTTCAGATGAAACAGGTCCTCGTGCTTGGTGCCGGGCTCGTGGCGCGTCCGCTTGTCCGTTACCTCCTCGACGAACCCGATTTTCACGTGACCGTGGCCTCGCGCACGGTCAGCAAGGCGGAAAAACTGATCGATCACCACCCCCGTGGCAGCTCGCTTCCCATCGATGTCGAGGACGACGCCGCGCTCGGCGGTCTCATCGCGAAGGCGGACATCGTCATCAGCCTCCTGCCGTGGATCCATCATATGAAGGTCGCGACCCAGTGTGTCGCACTCGGAAAGAACATGGTCACCACATCGTACGTCAAACCGGCGATGCAGGCGCTCGATGCCGAGGTGCGCGAGAAAGGCCTGATTTTCCTCAATGAAATAGGAGTCGATCCCGGTCTCGACCATATGGCGGCGATGAGCGTCATCAACCGCGTGAAGGCGGCTGGCGGACGGATCACGAGCTTCTATTCCTACTGCGGCGGACTTCCCGCCCTGTGCGACAACAATAACCCACTGGGGTATAAATTCTCGTGGAGCCCGGTCGGCGTGATGCTCGCCGCGAAGAACAACGGCCGCTATCTCATCGACGGCGAGGTCATCAACGTCGCGCCCGAACAGCTGTTCGAACACTACTGGCTGCTCGACGTCCCCGGCAGCGGCACGTTCGAGGCCTACGTCAACCGCGACGCCCTCCCCTACCTCGAGATGTACGGCATCGAGGGCGCTGCCAGCATGTACCGCGGCACGCTGCGCAACATCAGCCATTGCGAGTCGTGGAATTACTTCAAGAAACTCGGTCTGCTGGATCAGGAACGCACCTTCGATTTCCGTCATACGACGCTTCGGCAGGTCATGGCCGCACTGGTCGACAGCAATGGCGACAACCTCGTCGACGACATCGCCCGCTTCCTCGATATCCCGTACTATTCGATCGCGATCAAGAAACTCGAGTGGCTCGGATTCCTGAACGAAGAGAAGATTCCCCTCCAGGAAGCCAGCGTCTTCGACATGTTCGCACATATCCTCGAGAAGAAGCTGGTCTTCGCCGACGGCGAAGTGGACCTTCTCGTGCAGCACCATGAATTCATCGCCGAATACCCCGGTGGAAGGAAGAAGAAGATGACGTCCACGCTGGTCGACACGGGCATCCCGCATGGCGACAGCTCCATGGCCCGTACGGTGAGCCTTCCCGCAGCGATCGCCACGAAGGCCATACTCAAGGGCGAAATCACGCTCAAAGGCGTGCAGATCCCCGTGGTCCCCGATATCTACGAACCCGTGCTCAAGGAACTGGGAACGATGGACATCCGCTTCGTCGAACGCGAAATGGATATCTAGTCATTTCCCGCCTGCCCTTCAGAGGACGAGCCTCCGGGCTCGTCCTCTTTTTTCTTGCCCTGTTATTGCCCCGCTCCATCCACCTGCGGCCCCGCTCCAGCTACCTAAAGCGCCGCACCATCCACCTAACGCGCCGTTCCACCCACCTGCGGCTGGAGGTAGGCGAATGCCGGCGTCAGCATACCCTTGTGTGCGATCACCGCACGCTTGAGCTCGGGCGGAAGCGCCAGTTCCTCGAAGGGCGCGGCGAAATCGGTCGCTGCGAGGACGGGCACGAGCGGTGAGAGCGATGCGCCGAAAGCGGCGCTGGCTTCGCGCGGGAGTTCCGTCGGCAGCTTGTCCACGGCAAGAATGACGGGACCGTCGCCTTCCACGCCGTCGATCACCCTTCCGGTCAGCGGCTCGAACACGAACACGGGATTATCGGAAGTCGTGTCCTTCACGGTGAGCTGCACCGATCCGTCGATGTCGCAGGTCACGTCACCGATGACGCGTAGACGCGGTTTCTCCGCGCTATTCCAGAGTTCGCGGGCGGCTTCGATCGTGATCAGCCTCGGGTAGCGCTGCTCCCAGTAAATGCCGTTCACCATCATGGTGAGATACGGGAGGTACTCGGCGAAGCGCATCCGGTAGTGTTCCGGATGGTCGAAGAACTCCTGCAGGACGAACTCCGCTCCCGGCACGGCCGGCGCGAACATGTCCTGTTCGTGAAATTCGACCTTGTAGACGTGATGGTTCGAGAATTCCCCGCGAGCGAAAAAGTCCGCCAGATCGGCGGGAGCGATCTCCCGCACCGGCAGCAGGTCGTACAGGCTCTGGGCGCCCTTCGAGACATTGCCGTACCCGGTGAAGCCGCAGACCAGCGGGGTCAGCGCTTCGGGCAGCCCGTCCGTCCGGATGCGCTCCCCCAACGCGCGGAACGCGACCTCGGCCTCGGAGAGGACGCCGTACTCCGTCGCGTACTTGATATCCGAGAATGGTGTCTCATATCCTTCCGCCCGCAGTCGCCGGCCGAGCGCCCAGGTCGAATCGATCATGCCCGCATAGCCGGCGAAATTTCCGAAAAACACCGTGCGGCGCCCCTGCTCGTCCTTGATCAGCTCGTAATCGATCAGCGTGATTCGGTGATCGAGGATGTACCGCAGCATGGGCATGTTGTACGGCTGCGCCTTGATGGTGTGGGAGAAGAAGGCGAATGGCATGCCGTCGATCATGTACTCCGGCTGGATTTCCTTGATACCGAACACGATGTTGCTCTCGGAGAGATCGTCGGTGATCTCCGCGCCCGCGGCACGATACTCCTCCGTGCTGAATACGCGGTTCGGCATGGGCTGAACGAGTACGCGCAGGCCGTGCGTGCGTACCAGCTGCGCCACCTGTTCGGGAGAGAACGGCACGCGCCGCTGGGTGTTGTCCTTTGTTTCCTTTCGAATACCGATGCAGTTGATCATACTGGAACCATCTCCTTGGTTTGTGTTCCCCTGAAACAGGAATAATGAACGTCGTTTCTCCCTGGCCGATATGACAAAGGTAGCCCCTCCGGTCCGAAAAACCAATAAACTGGTCCTATTCTCCCGGCGTCGCGGTCAATCTCCTCGTTTGTGCCCGACGATCTGGGTCGCGCCGGAGGGCGTATCCCGCCGTTCGACCTCGACCAGGCCGGCCGCCTCCATCCAGCCGCGTACCTCACCTTCGGTGAAGGTGTCGCCGTGCTCGGTGGCGACGAGCATGTTCAAGGCGAACAGGGCGCCGAAGGGCGGCTGCACGCGATCTTCGTCCATGATGAAATCCTGAACGATCACCGCGCCTCCCGGCCGCAGCGCGGCGGCGCATTTACGGATGAGCAGCGCGTTCTCCGCCGGTGCATTGCTGTGCACGATGGCGGAAAGAAAGACGATGTCGTATCCCTCGGGAAGCGGGTCGACCAGGTAGTCGCCGGCCGCGGTGCCGATGCGGTCTGCCAGGCCAGCCTCCTCGATATAGCGCCGCGTGATGGGTATGATGCCCGGAAGGTCGAACACTGTCGCGGTCAGGTCGCGCTTGACCTTGACCATGGCCATGGCGAAGGCGCCCGAACCGCCCCCTACGTCGAGCACGCGCGTGGCATCGTGGAAGTCAATGAGGTTGATGTCGCCCGGCGCCTGCGCCAGGGCGCGGTAATGCATGGCCGCGATGAACGCCTCACCCCACTCCGCATCGCGGTCCTTCAGCTTCGTGCGCGACGCGACCGTGCCGCTGCGCACCGCCTCCGTGAGTCCGCTCCAGAAATCCCACAGGTGGATGGAGTGCTCGATGTTGCCCATGAACGCCTTCGCGCCGCGTACGAGATGCCGCTCCGCCGTTCCGGTATTGGAAAATTTCCCTTCCTTCTTGTGCAGCAGTCCCATGGCGGTCAGGGCATTCATCAGCCGGTCGGTTGCGCGCGTATCCGTCCCGAGCGCCGAGGCGACGTCGGACGAGGAACGCGCTCTCTCGCCGAGGGCATCGAAGATCCCGAGCTCCACGGCCGTCAGTATCACCCTGCTCTGGCGGAACGCGGTCACGGTCGCTGAGAGGTTATCTGAAGACATTTCATGCGGCATGTCGTACATCCTGCGAAAGTGAATAAAGCGGAATATGCGAAAATCGCGGGAGCGACGGTAGGGGCGAACCACCGTGCTCGGGACGATGGCGTTTCGCGACCGGCATCGGGCGGCGAAACCACCGAACTTTCGGATTCATCGCCGGTTCGCCCGCGGGAGCGACGGACAGGGATTGACACGACTTTGACAATTCCGTGACATGCGCGCCTCGGGCATCGGCTACCTTTGGAACGAAGACTGTACGGAAACCAGGAACCGCAGCATACGCATGTCACGAATATTCTTTCATCATTCCGAAGGAGCCACAATGAAATCCCGGATCTGCACCGTCCTGCTCGCGATTGTTTTCCTGTGGGCGAATCCGCTCGCAGCGCAGCAGTCGCAGTACCTCACCATCCTCCACCTCAACGACACGCACTCGAACCTCCTCGCGGGCACTCCGCGCGGCACGCAGCTCGAAGGACAGCGCGGCGGGATCGCACGCGCCGCGACCATCATCGGGCAGACCATGGCTGGAGAAACGCCCTTCATGCTGCTGCACGCCGGCGACGCCAGCGTGGGCGACCTGATGCACCTGGTGCCCGCCGGCAATCCCGCGGCACCGCGCATTCCCGATCTCGAACTCCTCGCCTCGCTCGGACTCACGGCCATGACCGTCGGGAACCATGAATTCGATTTCTCCGCTCCCGGACTGCTGGGTGCGCTGAGCAATTCGCTTCCGCTCACGGGCAGTCCCGCCGCGCCCCCGTTCCCCCTGCTCTCCGCGAACATGATTCTCCCGACCGATCCCACGGAGCCCACCAGCGCTCTGGCGGGATGGATCCGGCCGTCGATCGTGAAGAGCTACCCGGGATTCACCGTCGGTATCATCGGACTCACGACTCCGATGACGGCGTATCTCTCCGATCCCGCGCCCGTGACATTCATGGAAGACGAGTCGGCTCTCGGCGGCCTGCTTTACCAGACAGCCGCGGATCTGCGCACAGGCGGCTGCAATTACATCATCCTTCTCTCGCACATGGGAATGAAGATCGACAGGGCGCTGGCCGCGAATGTGCCGGGCATCGATCTGATCGTGGGCGGACACGACCACATCGGGACGAAGCATCCCGTCCGCGTGCGGAATCCGCTGGGTGAAAACGTCTTCATCGTGCAGACGGAGGGGTTCTACAATCAGATCGGCAGCCTCACGCTGAAGCTGCACAACGGCGGAATCAGCATCGACAAGTACGAACTGATCGACCTCGACGACAAGGTGGCCGAGGAGCCGACGGTGAAGACCATCGTCGCGGGAATCGTCCAGGAGATCGAGACGGCGCTCGATCAGCCGCTGTTCTCCCAGCCGATCGCGCTCTGTACACAGACGCAGACCGAGCTGGCGACGAACCTCGGCCAGCCGGGACATCACGACACGCATGTCGGCAATCTGATCGCCGACGCGATGGAAA
>CAZWNO010000008.1:12527-17572 GCA_964635845.1 uncultured Chromatiales bacterium | reverse complement strand
GTGGACGTCGGCCTGGAGCCCGGAGGATCGACGGCGCAGCCGCTGTATCCCGGACCCATAACTCCGAATGACGTCTACCGCATGATCGGCTACGGCGCGAACGAGGAGGACGGCATCGGCTTCCTCGCAGTGACGTTCAAGCTCACCGGTCTCGATCTCATGATCGGTCTTGAAACCACGCTCGGTGACATCGAGAGCGACGACGAGCTGTTCATGCAGGTCTCGTCGAACCTGCAGTACACCTACGATCCCTCGCGCCCGCCGGGCTCCCGCCTGCAGGCGGTGTATTTCCAGGGACAGCCGCTCGATCCCACCGCGACCTACACGATCGGGACGAACTGGATGGTCAAGCAGTACCTGGACATGCTGAACCTGATGTACAGTCTCAACATCACGATCCTGGATTATCAGGAACTGGAAGTGGGAGAATTCGCGCTGGTGCTGGACTACATCATCGGCCAGCAGACGCTCGGCGGTCATCGAACGCCGGGACGAATCATCGCGACCGCACCGATCACCGCGAAGAACCCGACCGCCCCTCCGCCGATGGCGAAGATCCTGTCTTCCGGACCAAATCCGTTTTCCGAGCAGTCGGTGATCGTGTATGAGACCGAGGATTCTGCGCCGGTCCTGATCAAGGCCTATGACCGGATGGGACGCGAAGTTGCGGTCGTGCACGACGGTTTCGTCGGAGCCGGGAGACATGAGGCGGTTTTCCACGCGGCATCCCTGCCCTCCGGCCTCTATTTCTGCCGCATGTTTCTGCCAGACGGAAGCGTGCAGGTCGCGAGAATGATCAAGCTCCGTTAGATCGCCACGGAGCGTCCATGCGGATCCACACTCACCCGGCTGTGGCGGACAATGGTTTTCGGACCATTGTCCGTTGCTTTATTGCACAAATACGAATACTTTACCTGAACTTAACGATCAACGCACCGGATACTCCTGAATCACCCACTGCATGCGGCACGGGCATGAAGCAGCGCAAGAATATCCGTCACTTCCTGCTGTTCTTCGACCTGGTGATACTCGCGCTCTGTATCGCCGGCGTCGAGCAGAGCCGCCAGAAAGCCGGACTCGGAGCGGACATCGATACCTTCGCAGCACGCGACGGGTTTCCCTCGATGCTGATCCACTTCGTGAGGTCGGATAGTTCGACATTGAAGGACGGCGATACCCTTCTCAGCATCGGCGACTATTCTATCCGCAATCCCGTCGACGTGGAGCAGATCGTCGATCAGTTCAGCATCGGGACAGTCGAACGCGTGACGGTGCGACGGGATGGATCGACACGAACCGAGCGCGTCACCCTCGTTCCGTACTACTCCACCCTGGATGTGGTCGTGCAGGCCGCCGCGATAGCGGTGTTCTTCTTCCTGGCACTGTTCGTCGTCGCCCAGCGCCCGCGCGATCCCGCTGCTCTGCAGTTCCATCACCTCGTCGTGATCGTGGCCTGCGTCATGGCGTTCACCATGGGGCGATATACGATGGAGCCCCATGGTCTCGGTCACTTCCTTCGCGCACTGTTTCCACTGAGCAACGCCTTCGTCGGCAGTCTGCTGCTGCACTTCTCACTGGTGTTTCCGCATTCGGGCAAGCTCTCGTTCCGTGCGACCGCGGCCCTCCATTTCCTTCCTGCCGCCGTCGCTGTCTGGGGATGCATCGCTTCATACCAGGCGACGATGCCATTCGACCTCTCCGCAGCACCGTCGTACTACAGCGCGATGACGGCGGGGAAAGGCCTCCTGGGGATCGGCGCGGTCGCTTCCATCGGCGTCTTCGTGACACGATTCATCCATGAGCATGACAGCGGGTATCGACGGCAGATCGCATGGGCGATGACCGGAACGATCATCAGCACGGTCGCCTATGTCTTCTGGCAGCTGAGCACCTCGGGCAACGTGCAGGCCTATCTGCCGTCGAGCGTGATTCGAATTTTCGAAGCTGTCCACATGAATGAGATCGTGCTCAATGCGGCGCTACTCGTCACCGCGTCATTCATGGTCATCGGTATCATCCGCTACCGCATATTCAACATCGAAGTGCTGCTCAAGCGCGGAACGGTGTACGCCCTCGTCCTGACTATCCTGATCCTGGTCTACGCGGGCTTCCTCGCTTTCGCGGTCCGTCTCATCGGCGCGCGCAGCGAGACCGCCCATTTCTCGATCTCCATCGCCGCGCTTGTCTTCGATCTCATCCTGTTCATGCCGACACGCGGCCTGGTGCAGAGGATGATCGATCGCACGTTCTTCCGCGTCGATTACAATTTCAGGAAGGCACTTCGAACGATCAGCGAGCGGGTGCTCGCGGGCGTGCAGCCCGAGGACGTCGCACGTGTCATGATCTCCGGCCTGGATTCACTGCTGCATCTGCACGGCATCATGGTGATGGAGGTTCAAGGTGAAGATCAATTGTTGGTGCTTGACCGACAGGGATTTCCACGTTGGCGCTATGCCGGTCTGCACATCCATCCCGACCGCCTGCGGAAACTGCCGATCCAGCCGCTGGTGTTCGGAAGCAGCATCGAGCCGGAGATGGACGTCGTACGGTCCGACATGGGATTCGCCCGGCGGTACGAGATCGCAATGATATACGCCATCCGTGCGGAAGATGGAACCGTCGTCGGTCTCCTGGTCATCGGGCACAAGAAATCCAGTCTCCGCTTCACGCTCGAGGACATCGACCTCATCCGTTCCGTGACCCTGCAGGCGGGACTGCAGTTCGAGCGCCTGCAGCTGCAGCAGCGCCTGCTGAGACAGCGGCATGAAGCGGAGAGATTGCGTGAACTCAACCGCATGAAATCCTATTTCGTGTCGGGCGTCTCCCACGACCTGAAGACGCCGCTGACCTCGATCAGCATGTTCGCGGAACTACTCGAGGACCAGATGCCGGACGAACGCGGCGAGGCGCGGCGATCGATCGAGATCATCCGGGGTGAATGCGGTCGCCTCGCACGCCTGATCAACAACGTCCTCGACTTCACAAGGCTGGAACGAGGGACGCTGCAGTACAGCATGACAGGCAGCGACCTGAACCGCATCACTGAAAGGGCCTTCGAGAATATGGAGTATCAGATGGGGATCGGCGGATTCACCTGCTCGCTCGAACTGCATCCCGAACCGCTGCCCGTGCTCGCGGATGCAGACGCCATTCTCGAGGCATTGACCAACCTCCTTTCCAATGCGATGAAGTATTCGGGAATCCGCCGGGACATCGCACTGCGGACATCGAGAGACGGCCGACACTGCAGCGTCGAGGTCACGGATCACGGTCTGGGCATCCGCGACGAGGAAATCCCGCACCTCTTCGAACCGTACTACCGCTCTCGTGACGACATCGTACAGAAACTCGGCGGCGTGGGCCTCGGCCTCTCTCTCGTCAAACACATCGTCGACGCGCACCACGGACAGATCACCGTCGAGAGTGCACACGGCGCCGGCAGCACGTTCCGTTTCAACTTTGATCTTCTGGAGGCATCATGAACACCCTGCTGATCATCGAAGACGACCCTGCCATCCTCACCGGACTCGAAGCCTGCTTCCGTGCGGAGCATTACGATGTCCATACCGAATCGGACGGCGAGCGCGGGTACGAGCGCGCGCGCAAGATGCATCCCGACGTCATCATCCTCGATCTGATGCTTCCGTCGAAAAACGGAGAAGAAATCTGCCGCGACCTCCGCGCAAACAACGTCAGCTCGCCGATCCTGATGCTCACGAGCAAGGGAACGGAAACCGACAAGGTGCTCGGATTCGCGCTGGGAGCGGACGATTACATGACCAAACCCTTCTCGGTGCGCGAACTGCAGGCGCGGGTCAAAGCGCTGCTGCGACGCGCTCCCGAGATACGTGAGCCGGAGGAATACACTGTCGATAGCCTCTGGATCAACCTTCGCACCTGCGAAGTGCGGCTGCACGACAGTCCCGTGGACCTGACGGCGCGTGAGTTCGAAGTGCTGCGATTCTTCATCAACCACCGCGGCGAAGTGGTCACCCGCGATATGCTGCTCGACGAGGTCTGGGGCTACGAACAGTATCCCACTACCCGCACTGTGGACAACTACATCCTTTCCCTGCGGAAAAAGATCGAGCCCGTGCCGTCGGAGCCGCGCTTCATCGTGACGGTGCACACCGCAGGCTATCGATTCATCGGTTGAAGGGACTTGATTGTCTCGGATCGGCACCCTATATTTTGTGCGCATCGCGGGTGTAACTCAGTTGGTAGAGTGTCAGCTTCCCAAGCTGAATGTCGCGGGTTCGAGTCCCGTCTCCCGCTCACGGAAAGGTCCGCCCACGGCGGGCCTTTTCCATTTCCCGGGGCTCACGCCCTGGGCTGATCTGTATGCGCCCTGCGGGCCGGGAGTGTATCGGCCTTGCGTGGGGTGTATCGGCCTTGCGCGCCGGGGAACCCACCTGGGTTGTCCACGCGGGCGAACCGATGGGGAAACCGGACGATAAAAAAAGGTCCGCCTTCCGACGGACCTTGCGAATTTGCGTCTTGCGGCTGACTTATTTGTTCAGCATCATCTTGATGGTTTTCGAGAAGGCGAGACCGGACTCGAGTCCCGTCATCGTGATCGTCGTATGATACTGACCGCTGGCGCAGCCGCTGCCCTCGAACCTCACACTATGCACCCCTGCATCGCGGACATCGTCGACAGGAGTCGCCACGGTACGGCCAAGCATGTCTGTCACCACCATGCGCACCCGGCTGCGTTCGGGTACGCTGAAGCGCAGTGTCGTCTCGGGATTGAACGGATTGGGGAAGTTCTGGTCGAGATCGAATGTCGCGGCATCGAGTCGCCGTGCCGAGCGCGAGGCGACTCCGCCATGGTCACGCAGCCAGTTGAGCTTGATCGCGATATAGTCGAAGTTGTTGACCATACCGTTGCCGTCGGAATCCATGTAGCAGCCTTCGGGAGTCTGCCAGGGGATGCCGGGCTGCTCGCTCCATTGGATGAACGTCAGCGGATTCGTAGCAGCGTCGTGCCTGTAACGTTTCGGTCCTTCCAGCCAGCTGCTCCGGAGGTTGGCGTCATAGATATA
>CAZWNO010000008.1:0-12517 GCA_964635845.1 uncultured Chromatiales bacterium | reverse complement strand
CGATCGCCGTAGTTCACGACACCGTCGTTGTTCACGTCGCCCGGCCAGACAGCGCAGAGCGTCGCGCCCGGCGGGATGATCAGCAGAAGCTCGTCCGGCAGCTGCGTATCCTGATAATTATCACAGGAATTGAGCGAATTGATGATCGGGGTGATGGTGTAGTACCCTGGCGGCAGATTGGCCGGCAGTGAGATCATCTGCTTGCCGACGAGTTCCTGCCCGGCCTGTTTCACCGCATTGACCGTAGCGGCGAATGCAGGCGGTGAGGCAGGATCTTCACCGACTTCGCGAAACTCCAGCCTGATGCTCACATTGCTTGCGCCGAGCGGATAGCGCACCTGGTACTGCACCCAGATGTCGGCGGGCACCGTCGTAAAACCGATCGATGAACCGGATGCATCGACGATGTCGACGTCGAAGGAGAGGTCCGGTATGTCGCAGGGGGGACCACAGTATAATTCCACGCGTCCGATCTGACCCGAGGAGGTGCCGAGAGGCATCTGCGCGGGAGTGAGGGGCGGGACCTGCACATGCGCGTTCAGAATATTGTCCTGGTACATCAGCCGGATCAGGGTCGTCGGGTATCCGAGGATGTTCGTCGCATAACCCGGCGTGAAGCTCGCCGAATAGGAATTGATCGCGCTGAAGTACGTGGTCGGGAGATCACAGCGATGACCCATGACCCCGATGAAATCGCCTGAGCTGATGAAAATGTGGCATGGGATAACGTTGGTACCGGGCACGGTGTACCATTCACCGAGCACCGTATAGTTTCCCGTTCCGGGCAACCCGGGAGGCGGCGCGGTGAAGCGGACGATGTAAATGTTCTGCGAGGCCGTCGCGCTCGCATCCGTAGGCACACGCACTCCTTCGAGATAAAAATCCGTCGGAGACGTAAACCAGTATCCTCGAGAATAGCCAGTGTAATTGGAACCATGAGGCGGCAGGGGCATCATCGTCACCTGGGCCTGCATCTCCGTGACAAGTTCAGGCAGCAGCGAGAGCAACAGCAGGACCGCAGGGAAACGCAGCGACCGTATCCAGAGATTTTTCATGAGTCTCCTTATCTGATGACAAATCTGTCCGATATACAAACGTAGTGCCTGTCTCCGTGGAAGTCAATAGAGAACTGTCTCTCCGAATCAGTTTTTTACAGAGCCCGCTTTCACAAAAATAAAAACGTCCCGCCGTTTCCGACGGGACGCCTCATCCACGAGGTGATGCCGCTGTGTTAAAGCGTCATCGGGCTGGTTTCAGGGAAGGCTGCCGCCTCCTCGTAACCACTCATGCTGGCGCGGGCGAGGCCCTGTCCGACGGACAGTGCTGCCGCGTCAAAACTCAAACGGTAGATACCGGTTCCTGACATTGTCCATGAACGATATCGAACAACGCATTCCTTTCCAGTTCGTTCTCTGGATGATATTAAATACCATGTAATTCCGAAATTCACGTTTAGGCCTCTGTTTGCAGCGCAGATCGGGAAGCATTCAATCGCAAAGGGCGCAGTCTCAATCGATGATGTGAACATAATTCAAGCTGTGATAAAAAGCAACAGCCATGATGCCATTCGATCGTTTCTTTTTCAAACCTGTCTGGTCTTTACCTGCACTTGACGGAATGAAAGCTGCGGTACCGACGAGGCAGCGCCGGAGGTGATCACCTTGTCTGATCACCTTGTCTGATCACCTTGTCTGAGGTGGAATCACCTATGAGGAGGGCATGGAAGCACCAGCCTCCGTTCCATGGAGGATTCTCTTCCGAATCGTCTTGCATCAGAGTGCCGTGACTTCTAACTTGTGATTTTCTTCCCTTTTGGAGAGAAGCAGTGAGCCTCACGTATAAGACAGCCGGCGTGGACATCGATTCAGGAGAAGAACTTGTACGCCGCATCGCCGCGAAGGTCAAATCCACACATGGTCCGCGGGTTCTCGCCAACATCGGCGGTTTTGGCGCGCTGTTCGACGCCTCCTTTTCCGATTACCGCGAACCGGTGCTGGTCTCCAGCGTCGACGGAGTGGGAACGAAACTGAAGATCGCCGCGCTTGCCGGCCGTCACGACACGGTCGGACAGGACCTGGTCAACCATTGTGTCAACGACATACTCACGACCGGTGCGCGTCCCCTCTTCTTCATGGATTACTTCGCGACGGGCAAGCTCGACCCTGATGTCGCGGAGGCCGTGATCACCGGTTTCGTCACGGCTTGCGCGGAGAACGGTTGCGCGCTCATCGGCGGGGAGACCGCGGAGATGCCCGGGATGTATGCGCCGACGGAATACGATATCGCGGGCACGATCGTCGGCATTGTCGAGAAATCGCGGGTACTGAACAAGGAGAACGTCAAATCCGGCGATGTGCTGATCGGCCTGCCTTCGAGCGGATTGCATACCAACGGCTACTCGCTCGCACGGGCGGCACTGCTCCCCCATTTCGCTCTCGATGCGCATTTCGAATCACTCGATGGAACTCTGGGAGATGCTCTGCTCGCCGTTCATCGGAGCTACCTCCACCCGCTCTCTCCCCTGCTCGATGCAGGGCTGGTGCATGCGTTGTCGCATGTCACGGGCGGTGGCATTATCGGCAACACGCGCCGTGTGATCCCCGAGACCTGCACGCTCGATATCGCGTGGGATGCGTGGGAGCGGCCGGCGCTCTTCCGCATGATTCAGGAACTTGGTGACGTTCCGGAGGAGGACATGCGGCACACGTTCAATCTCGGTATCGGCATGATCCTCATCGTCGCAGAGGGCGATGCGGATGCGGTTCTCGGGAAGCTTGCGGGCGAGAGTCCGTTCACTATCGGTCGGATCGCCGAGCGCAGCTGATCGCCGAGCGCAGCTGATCGCCGAGCGCAGCTGATCGCCGAGCGCAGGTGTCCTCGATCATCCCTGTCAAGGTATGAAAACAGAACGCGTCCCGTGTGGGACGCGTTCTGTTTGCTTACGCAATCACTGACGCATCGCGTCATGAGCATTCATCACTTGATGAGGAGCATCTTCACCATGTGATTGTAGTTCATGCCCGATTCGAGACCGCTGACGCGGATGCTGGCGAAGTAGGAGCCGCCGGACAGGTTGGAGGCATCGAAGGTCGCGGTGTGCGTGCCTGCTGTCATCTCGCGATCGACGAGACGTGCAACGGTCCTGCCGACCATGTCCGTCACGATCAGTTCGACCTTGCTGCGCTCCGAGGTACGGTACGTCAGCACCGTGCTCGGATTGAAGGGATTCGGATAGTTCTGCTCGAGCATGCAGCTCGTCGGCAGCGCGGACTTCGCGTTTTTCGGCGGAACCGGGCTAACCGTCTTCATCCAGTTCAACTTGATCGCGATATAATCGAAGTTGTTGACGTAACCGTTGCCGTCGCTGTCCATGTGGCAGCCCTCGGGAGTCAGCCATGGGAGCGCGGTCTGCGGCATCCACGCGTATGCGCCCAGCGGTCCGGATACGGGGGCGGCGCGGAACGGACCGTCAAGCCAGTCCACCCGGAGGTTCGCATCGTAGATGTATTTGTTCAGCGCGGCACGGTCCGCGTAATTGACAAGATCATCGCGATTGACGTCGCCCGGCCAGACGATACAGGGTATATCGCCGGGATTCAACATGAGGAAGCTCCCTCCGAAGAATTGGATTGGACGCCCGCAGTCATCCGGATCGACCACGCCAAGTTCAAAGCGGTAGAAGCCGCGGGTGAGGTTCGCCATGTGATACTTGATAACGGTTTCGAGAGGCTGATCGACATCGAAAGTCCCGTTGATGGTGAGCACCAGGGCATCCGAGGGAAGGGGACCGAAGATCTTGAGGGTATATTCCCCGACCTTCGGCAGAATGTTGCCTTTATATTCTATCTCCACTCCGATCGGGTCTCCCCTCTCGTAGGCTTTGCCGCCAAAAGTAGGATTGTCGGCGATTGTTCCATTTATCACATCGTACGGATCCGCTTCCGGGACAACGACCGCGGGGGTAATGGGATCCAGTGCCGACGCATAGATTCCATAGAAATAGGGATCGGGACTTCCGATGTAGGGCCAATACCCGGTGATCAGCATGTTTCCGTCATACGGGACCAGGGTGAAATACCCGCCGTACATGTGAATACGGATATTGATCGACTGTCCCATCATCATGCGCAGCGGACTGTTGCGGATATCGATACGCGCCTCCACGTACGTCGCTTCGATGTCGGAGCTGTTCGTACGCACGTACGCTTGGTCCTCGTCGATGAGGAAGCCGAGGACATACCAGGGCAGGTGGCTGGCGATCGCGTCTGTATAGAACAGGTTCTGCTGCGTGGCATAGGTGATATAGCATGCGCGATCACGGGGATAGTTGTCGCCAGGCGCGGGGATGGCCATGTTTCCATCCGGTGGGAATGTCTCGTCCCAAACGCCATCGCGGTCAAGATCGAACCAGATGTTTATATTCGATGCATTCCCATTGTAGCGCATTCCCGAGTAATCCGGCGTGGGGATCGAGGCTCCGATATACAGGTAACATGCGTCGTTGAACATCCAGACCGTACTGCCCATGGGAGCGAGATGCGGCACGGGAGAAGTCAGGGAAAGCTGCAGTGCACCGGCCCATTCCCCCGGCGAGATCACGCCATCGATGTTTGGACGCACAATGACTCCCGGGATATTGACGGGAGCCATCGCCTTGCTGAGCGCATCCGCGGGAATCGTCGTCGGCATCACGGTGATATCCTGCGGCATCCCGTTCGGTGCCAGGGGTGGAGCGCTGGCGTAGGGAACCGGATTCTGTGCCTCCGCGACGAAACCGAGAAAGAGCGCTACCAGGCACAAACGGTATACTTGTTGTACCATTGAACGAATCATAATCTACCTCCATGTATGAAACGGTGAGATCGTGGTTGCTTTATTACCTACCCCCAGGGAATCGGGTGGCTGGTTTTAGTATGTCGCACAGTATACCTGCGAAAATACCATGTGCACTGCCGCGATGCAACAGAAAAGATAATGGGTTC
This sequence comes from uncultured Chromatiales bacterium, assembly GCA_964635845.1. Taxonomy (GTDB): domain Bacteria; phylum Bacteroidota; class Ignavibacteria; order SZUA-365; family SZUA-365; genus SZUA-365. The sequence continues at coordinate 7,535 of CAZWNO010000008.1, read as the reverse complement.
ATGAAATATTTTTTTATCCCCTGCTCATTGCGGTGACGAGAGGACTCAGGGCATGAAACGCGGAACGCGTCCCCTCGGGGACGCGTTCCGCGCAACTGAATCTTGCCTGACGCGGCGCGTCAGCAGGGGCGCATCACTTGATGAGAAGCATCTTCACCATGTGATTGTAGCTCATGCCCGACTCGAGTCCGGTGACGCGGATGCTCGCGAAGTAGGAGCCGCCGGGCAGGTCCGCGGCGTCGAAGGTCGCGGTGTACGTTCCCGCCGGCATCTCACGATCGACGAGCCTGGCGACGCTTCTGCCTACCATGTCTGTCACGATCAGTTCGACCCTGCTGCGTTCCGTCGTGCGGTACGTGAGCACCGTGCTCGGATTGAACGGATTCGGGTAGTTTTGCTCGAGCGTGGAGTTTGTCGGCAGCACCGACTTCACGTCCTTCCCGGGAACCTGTGTAACCGATCTCATCCAGTTGAGCTTGATGGCGATGTAGTCGAAATTGTTGATGTTGCCGCTGCCGTCGCTGTCCATATGGCAGCCTTCCGGCGTCTCGTAGGGCAGCGCGGCCTGCGCCATCCAAGCGTAGGTGGCCAGCGGACCGTCGACGGGCGACGCGCGGAACGGTCCGTTCAGCCACTCCGAACGAAGATTGGCGTCATAGATGTAGCGGTTGAGCGCCGCGCGATCGGTGTAATTGACGAGGTCATCCCGGTTGACATCGCCCGGCCAGACCTCGCAGGGAATGTCGTTCGGTCCGAGAACGAGGACGTTCATCGTCTTATGCGAATACTGAATGCCGCAGCCGTCAGGATCGGAGAGCGTCAGCTCCACGCGGTAGAACCCGCGCGCCAGCGAGGCGGGCAGCTGGACAAGGACCGTACCGTTTGCCGAGGTTACGTCAAAATTCCCGTTGAACGTGGCGACCAGGTTGTCGGAGTCGAGCGGGCCGTAGACCTTCACTGCATAGGTTCCGACCGAGGGAACCACGAGTCCGGTGTACTCGATTTCGAGCGGGAAGGACGATCCCTGGACGAACGCCTTCATGTTGTAGACCGGATTGTCCGCGATACCGAACCCGGTGAGATTGTACGGATCCGGCGCCGGCGGCACAAAGGTCGGGGTGGTCTGCGCCCGCAATTCATATGGGTAGCATCCGTAATAATAATCGATCGCGTAATCCGGCCATTCGCCCTGGATCAGCTGCACGCCGTCGTAGGGTACTGTCGTGTAGTACCCGGAGTACCAGTGGATGCGCATGTTCACGGCGTTCCCGTTGAGCATCTTCAACGGACTGTTGGTGATGTCGATGCGCGCCTCGACCGTGTGGTAACCCGCGGCCGGATGCACGCGCTGCACGAAGACCTCCTCGGGTGGCAGCACGACTCCCATGCCGACATTGTTGTATGAGGCGCCCCAAGGCACCATGCGGATCAGGCCGCCAGTGGGCGATGTGGTCCAGCCGCCCGGGAGTCCGCGATAGCCGACAGCTGCGACATTGTCGGGATACCAGTTCCCGGGAGCCGGAAGGCTGATGATCCCGTCCGTGTTCGGACTCGCGACATCCCACTGGCCATCCTCATCGAGGTCGAACCACATGTTGATGCACGTCGCGTTCCCGTCCAGATTGTACCCGGCATAATTTGTCGGCGAGGAAATCGCGGCCCCGACGTAGAGGTAGCACGCATCCACGAACATCCAGACCTTGTCGCCGAGAGGCGAGGTCTGAGGAACGCCGCGGTTCAATCCCACCAACTCAACCGCTCCGGTCCACTCTCCCGGAGTGATCACTCCGTCGATCGTCGGACGCTGTGCCGGGAAAGTGGGAACGATGACCGGGGCCATGAGTTTCCGCATCGACTGCGCCGCTTCCGGGGCGTCGAGAGATACTCTATCGTTCCCCAGCTGCAATGCGGGAATCCCGCCCGGGGGTGTCGCGAGATCGACAGGCACCGGGACCTGCGCCTCCGCGACGAAACCCGCCGTGAGCACGGCCAGGCAGAAATACAATGCACTCTTTATAGCCGTTCGAACCATAATGTACCTCCGTGGTTGAGATTGGATGCTGCGTGTCCTTGTCGGAAACCCTTCGCGGGATTTCCTGTTCAGGATTTCCAGAACGTCTGTGTCAATAGATGGGTGAATATAGGATACTCCGTATCCGGATACAAGTATCTGGAGGCGGATCCGTGGGAAAAAAAGTATCGAGGTTTTTATTGCGCGGGGCGGGACAGTGGCCGGAGGGAATCGCCGGCGAGTTCATTGATCACAGGCTGGTCGACGTCCTGTAGGGAGAGCATGAAGTCCGTGAACATCTTCCTGTCCCCGTACAGTCCCGCGACGCGGAAAAGGTAGCGCAAGGCCTGGAGGACGTGCGGATCGGCGGCATGCACGCAGGAGATGCGCACGATGGAATACGCATCGGCGGCAGCCGCGGGCTGGGTGCCGATGATGCGCGCCGCGACACCGAGCGGGATCAGTGCCCGCCAGGATTTCGCGGTGGCGGCAAGCTGCCGCAGCGCGGGGAGTTCCTGCGTGAAATAGCGGACGTAGTGCTCGAGGAGCGCGAAGTTGATCAGGTTGCGGGCGTCCACCCAGTCGAGACTCATGTCGATCAGCTCCACGACCTGCGGCTCCTTCTGCGGCTGCTGCCGCAGGTAGCTGCCCGCGAGCATCGCGGCTATCTTCCGCAGGTGCACGACGCCGTAGCGGAAGCCGTGGGACGTGCCGATGCTGTTGGCATGAGGGATGCTGACGATGTGGAGAGGCGCGGTTTCCCAGAGCCAGCACGCAAATTCGAAACCGTTCGGCGGGAGTCCGGCGAATCCGGCGCTCATGGCTTCGGCGATCATGCGGGCGGTCTCCCATGCCGTCGTCTGCCGGTCTTCACCCATCGGAGGATGTTCGAGCTGTTCGATGATGTCCGCGAGCACGGTTTCGAACTCGCCTCCCGTCACGAGCAGGCTGTTGCGGATGTTGCGGTCGAAAATGCTATGCATGACGTAGTTCGGGATTCCCGCGTGGATGGCGGTCACTAATTGGCGGCGACACCGGAGATCGATAGGACAAGATAGGCCCTTCCCGGACAAAGGCCAAACGCACAGCGGGTGATAAAAAAAATACCGCCTCCGGAATACCCGGAAGCGGTGAAACTGGAGTACTGCGCCCTTTTCAAGCGTCTACACCTCTCAGGTGCAGATGCCCGTCAGGCGTTGATCAGGGAGAGCCGCTCGTTCATGCGGGCGTCGGTTTCGAGCACCGCCGGAACGCGTGCGCTCGTCGGCAGCACCTGGTCGGAATACAGGGTGAAATGCGCCTTCCCGTCCGCGGTCGGGAGGCTCAGACCGATGCGGCCTTCCGTGCCCTGCTGCCGCACGAACGACAGGATCTCAGCCGACAGGTCGGCGAAGCCGGTGAAAGACGGGGCGCGGCCCTCGAGTTCGAGCAGCTGTCGGAAGATTGCGAGGTTGCTCATGCCGGCGACAGGCTCGCCGATGGCGTTCGTCTTCTGCCGCTGTCCCGCCCAGTTCGTGAAATGGCCTTCGCCTTCCCAGTACGCCGCGAGGGGCAGGAAGACGTCGGCGGCCTGGGCGGTTTCGGTCAGGAACAGATCGGCCACGACGAGAAACTCGAGATTGTTGATGAAGCTGTTGTAGTCCTCGGAAGCGGCGGGATTCTCGCCGAAGATCATCGCGGCACGGATCCTGTCCTCCCGCAGCTTCCGTGCGAGACTGCCTCCCCCGCCGACCACCGCGCTGATGTCCTGCTTCCAGAAACGGTTCACCGCATCGAGGATGCGGGCGTTGCGGACGCTTGCCCCGCCGGGAAGCAGCTGACGGTCGAAGCCCGCCACGGTCATTCCCGTGTGATTGCATTCGCTCGAGAACAGCGCAATGCCGGATCCTTTGACGCCCACCTTGCCGAGCATCATCATGAGCGTGGCCAGCGCTTTGAGGTCGTCGTTCGAGCGGTCGAGACGGCTGTCGAGATTGTACCACGCGACGATTTTCTTCGCGGGATCGGAGAGCAGGTCGGCGATGGCGCGGATCCGGGCTTCCGTCACGCCGGTGATAAGCGCGACTTCGTGCAGGTCCTCGCCCTCGAGCTGCGCTTTCACCTGCTCGAAATTCGCGGTGCGCCGCGTGATGAATTCGTGGTTCACGGCATCACGGCGCAGCAGTTCGGCGATCACGCCGTTGAGCAGCTTCGTGGCCGTACCCCGGCGCGGATCCGCCCAGAGGGTGGCGTGCGCGACGAGATCGATCTCGGCGGAATTGATCACCACCGCTTCCGTGCCCTTGCGCATCCTGCGCTTCATGCGCCAGCCCAGCACGGGATTGTCCGTCGCCGGATTGCCCCCGAGGATGAGGTACAGGTCGGCGTTCTCCAGGTCCTCGAGATCGGCGCTGGCCAGCGTCGCGCCCAGCATTTCATCGAGCGCGTGGTAATCCGCGCCGCTGACGAGTTGATGGAAGGAGGCGAGATTGTTCGTGCCCAGTGCGGTGCGCGCGTAGCGGCCGGCGAGATACAGTTCCTCGTCGGTGAGTTTCGGGGAGGCGGCGACGAGCACGCTGTCCGCGCCGTAATCCTCGAGGATGCGCGCGCGTCCCCGGTGGATGGCCTCGAACGCCTCTTCCCACGAGACCTCGACCAGCTCGCCGCCCTTGCGTACCATGGGACGCTTCGCGCGGCTGCCGTCGAGGTAGTGCTGGTAGCCGAAGCGTCCGCGCACGCAGAGTTCGCCGTAGTTGGGACCGAGATCCGGCGCGGCGCCGGTGACGTAGAACAGGTCCGCCGCCTTGACTTTCATCGTAACGTTGCAGCCGACCGAGCAGTAGTTGCAGATGTTGAACACGGCGTCCATCTGCCAGGGACCCGAACGCCGGAACGGCATCTTCTCGACCAGAGCACCTGTGGGACATACGTCGATGCAGTTGCCGCAGGCCACGCAGTTGGTCTCGTGCAGCGCCTTCTCCATCGCCGGTTTGACGATGGTGCGGAAGCCGCGATTGACGAAGCCCAGCGCGGAGACGTTGAGAATTTCCGCGCAGGTGTTGACGCAGCGCCCGCAGTTGATGCACTTGTTCGAATCGATCTTGATGAACGGATGCCGCGTGTCGGCGGTGTAGCGGTTGAATTCGCCGGCGAAGCGCTGCTGGTCCACGCCGTACTCGGTGCAGTAATCCTGCAGGCGGCAGGAGAGGCCCGCGTCGCAGCCGCACTCGGCGCAGCGCAGGGCTTCGGCGAAGGCGGTTGCGTCGTCGTAGGCATGTTCGACTTCCATGAAGCCCTTCAGGCGCTCCGCCACGGGTACCTCGTGCGCGTGATGGCGTTCGCTTTCCTTCACCAGCGGAATGTCCTCCCGCGTCATCTTGTGGAAGTTGTCGCGTTTGCTTTCGAAGCGGTCCGTGAGCGGCAGGACAATGCCGGTCTGCAGGTACTTGTCGATCGCGCGTGCGGCCATGCGGCCCGCGGCGATCGCGTCGATGGCGTCGGCGGGACCCGTCACCACGTCACCGCCGGAGAACACGCCCGAACGGTCGGTGTCGAAGGTGCCCGACTTCGCCTCGATGGTCTTCCATTTCGTGACCTTGATGGCGCCTTCGCCCGAAACGCCGTCGAGATCCGGCTCCTGGCCGATCGCGGAGATCACCCAGTCGCACTGGAGATCGAATTCCGATCCTTCGACGACAACCGGACGCCGGCGCCCGGAGGCGTCGGGCTCGCCCAGTTCCATCCGGACATTGCGGATCGATTTCATGCGGTTTTCCTCGACGTTGACACGCACGGGCGCCGCGAGGAACTGCATGATCACTCCTTCTTCCTCGGCCGCGACGATTTCCATCTCGTTGGCCGGCATTTCCTTGCGCGTGCGGCGATAGAGCAGTATCACCTCGTCGGCGCCGAGGCGCAGCGACGTGCGCGCCGCATCGATAGCGGTGTTGCCGCCGCCGACCACGACCACGCGTCCCCTGATATCGGGCTGGGTTTTCATTTCGACCTGGCGAAGGAATTCGACGCCGCTGAGCACGCCTTCAGCCTCCTCGTTCTCGACGGCCATGGGTTTGCCGACCTGCGCGCCGAGACCGACGAACACCGACCGGAAGCCCTGGTCGAACAGCTCGTCCATCGTGAAGTCCTTGCCCAGCGTGCGCTGCGTGTGCACTTCCACGCCGAGGTCGGTGATCCAGCTGATCTCCTTGTCGAGGACGTCCTTCGGCAGCCGGTATTCGGGAATGCCGTAGCGGAGCATGCCGCCGAGATGCGGCAGGGATTCGAAAATCACCGGACGGTACCCTTCGATCGCGAGGTAGTAGGCGCAGGTGAGTCCGGCCGGACCGCCGCCGAGGATGGCGACGCGCACGCCGTTGTCTTCCTTGACCTCGGGTTTCCACATATCGCCGATCATGTCCTGGTCCGCGACGTAGCGCTTGAGGAAATCGATGCCGACAGGCGCGTCGACCAGCGTGCGCCTGCAGTTCACCTCGCATTTGCGGGTGCAGACGCGTCCGCACACGGAGGGAAGCGGGTTCTTCTCCTTGATCAGCGCGACGGCTTCCTTGAACTTGCCCATGCTGATAAGGGACATGTAGCCCTGAATATCCACATCGGCGGGACAGTTCAGCCGGCAGGGTCCGAAGCAGTCGGCGTAGTGGTTCGAGACGATCAGCTCGAGGCAGGTCTTGCGCGCGCGGCGCACCTTCTGCGAAGCTGTCTGGATGGCCATGCCCTCCTGCACTTTCGTCGAGCAGGCGGGGAACATGCGGCTCTGTCCTTCCACCTCCACCACGCAGAGGAAGCAGGCGCCGAAGGGCGGCAGCTTCTCGTCGTAGCAGAGCGTCGGGATATGGTCGATGTCTTGTTCGTGACAGACCTGGAGAATGGTCTTTTCGGGGGATGCGGTTACGTGCTTGCCGTTTATCGTCAGGGTTACCATGGGGCGCCTTAATCCTTCACTACCGCGTCGAAGCGACAGACAGTGAAACATTTACCACACTTGATGCAGAGGTCCTGGTCGATCACATGCAGTTCCTTGCGTTCGCCGGTGATGGCGGCGGTGGGACATGCGCGCGCGCAGGCGGTGCAGCCGTTGCACAGGTCGTTGATCGTGTAGGTGAGGAGGGGCGTGCACACATGCGAAGGACATTTCCTGTCCACGATATGCGCGACGTATTCATCGCGGAAGTACTTGAGCGTCGTGATCACCGGGTTGGGTGCGGTCTGTCCGAGTCCGCAGAGCGACGCGGAGCGGATCTGGTCGCTCAGCTCCGTGAGATTGTCGAGATCCTCCATCGTGCCCTGACCGTCGGTGATGCGCTCGAGGATTTCGAGCATGCGCTTGGTGCCGATGCGGCAGAACGTGCACTTGCCGCAGGATTCCGCCTGGGTGAAGGTGAGGAAGAACTTCGCGACGTCGACCATGCAGGTGGTTTCGTCCATCACGATCAGGCCGCCCGAACCCATGATCGCGCCGGTCTTGTTCACTTCCTGGTAGTCGACGGTGATGTCGCACATCGAAGCGGGGATGCAGCCGCCGGAC
>CAZWNO010000007.1:60255-73469 GCA_964635845.1 uncultured Chromatiales bacterium | reverse complement strand
ATTGTAGCCGCCGGGCGATGACAGGAGGTTCTTCTCGAATGCGAGCGGGCTCGGCATGTCGGGGGCGATCATGTTCATCGGGAGCACGACGCCGACGCTCATCTGGTTCTTGTACCCGATGCTGAGCGATGAGATGCCCGTCGACCAGCGCGGGAGACCGATCTCATCGTTGCCGATGGTGTACGCAAGTTTCCAGTTCGGGGCGAAGCCGGAGCGGGCGGGCGAGCGCAGCTCCAGGCGGTCAAGGGATGCGTCGATCGTCAGGAAGTCGGCCGGATACATCCCCGGATTCGCGACGATCTCGACGGTCTGCTGCACGTTGGCCTCCTTCGCATCGATGAGGAGCTGCCCGAGCACTTCGTAGCTGGATCCGCCGATATATGAGAACTCGATATCCGTTTTATCGTCGGTCTCGCCCTTGCCGGCGAGCACCTTCGGAAGCTTGGTCTTCACTTCCCATTGGTCGGCGTTGTCGCCGATGAAGGTCGCGCTCGTGATCTTCATCTGGCGTTCCTTTTCCGGATTGCGCACACGTACCTTGGTGTTCTCCGGATAGAACATCGGGATGCTGCCCGTGTAAAAGGGGCCGGCGGCATCGAACTGCGGCGGGACCTTCGCGCTTTCGAGTGTGTCACGGGTGTTCCAGAAATCGCGGAATCTGCTCGTCGTGGTCTCCAGCTCGCGCTGCGACATGACGATGAACGGTCCGACCTTGCCGGGCATCCAGCTGCCGCGCTCGGGGAGTTCGATCGTGCTGGACTGGCTGCGCTTGGCGAGCATGTCGTCGTACAGCGGCTCGTCGACCAGTTGGAGGACGCTGACGAGATCCGCTCCCGACAGCGAGAATCCCTTCGCGACGGGCTCCGACGCGCTCGCGTCGAAACCGAGGCCGAGTTCGCCCTCTTCCGATTCCGTCGAGGTTTCCTCGGGCGGAAGCGTCTCGAGTTTCTCGACGTAGACTTCGATGATCTGGAACGGTTCGACATCATACTGTTCCTGCTCTTCCGGCGTCGATTCGACGTAGTAGACTTCTACCTTGCGCATCTGCGCGCTGCCCTTGCCCTGACGGCCGGGAACGGAGAAGGTGCCGTCTTCGCGGTACTCTTCCTCGAACAGTCCGAGATCGTTGGCGCGGGCGAAGACCTTGTCCAGCCGCTCGTTGAACTGGCGCAGCGCATAGCCCTTCACCTGCGTGTAGTCGTAGCCGGTGGATGCGGATGAGCGGCGGCGGCCGGTGGTGGCGCGCGGCTTGTCCTGCGCGGCCGACTTGATGATCTGGTTTTTCTCCGCAGCCTCGTTGTATTCGCGCTTCAGATCCGACTGCTTGCTCTTTACCTCACGATCGGTCTGAGCAAAAAGCTGCGGCAGAAGGCCGACAACGAGTGCCACGACGAGAAAGGCACGTACAAGAAATGGTTTGCTCATGAACTTATCCTCTAATCGAATTGATTATTTCACTTCGCGTATGGGAATGGGCGAACGACCGATTACTCCTGGAAGAGCGTTACGGTGTAACGTTCGTTTACAGAACCGTAGCGGATGGAAATCGTCGCTTCGGTTCCGTCGCGGCTGACCTTGCCTTTCAGCCAGAACTTCGCGAGGCTGCCCTGATCGGCACCGGTGTTGGGATTGGTGCGCGGGATCACCTGGACTTCGTCCAGCAGATCCTGGCCGTCCTCGGATTCGACGTCGATACGGATGTCGGAAGCCTGGATGTTCTTGATGTTGGCGCCGATGCAGCGACCGCAGCGAGCCGCGACAAACTGGAAGACGTTATTGATCGGGTATTCGCCGCCGTTCGCGAAGGACTGCGATCCAATCCGGTCGAGGGGAGCGGTGACGTTGAAGATAAACTCAGATGAGGTCAGGTTGGTCGCGGCGGAATCGAGCAGCACCTGATAGGTGCGGTTGCGGTACTGTGACTTGATCGTCATCGCCTTGCCGAGTGCGTCCTCGGGCAATTTGTACTTGACCACCGCGCCGCTGCCCCTGTCGACTTCCTTCCCGTCGAGTTCGAGAATCCAGTTGTAGGAACCGACATCCTCGAGTCCCGCGACGTTGATATTCATTTCGAAGATCTCGCCCGCGAACGCGCCGGCGGGTTTGCGGCGGGACAGGTAAGGCTGCTTGATGACAACGTCGAACTGGATGGGACGGGACACACTCTTCACGCCCGCGGAGCGGTTGTCGCGCGCATCGACCGTGATCGTCCGCGTACCCGGCTCGTTGACCGTGTGCGACCACACCCAGCGGCCCCTTTCGGGATCCGTGTTATAGTACGGATTCCGCCTGTCGTCGGGCCGCAGCGCGATACCGCCGCCGACAACGTTGATATTGGAAACCTTGTCGACCGTCGTTCCGCGCACCTTGATTTCGTTGAAGGTCGGGAATCCGACCGCTGTCACGATCCGGTCCGACTGGATCTGCAGCTGATCGTACTCCTCGGAAACCACTTCGACGATGAACTTGTCAGGATTGAGATTTTCAGACTGCTCGATGAAGTGCTCCACCGGCGTGCCCTTCAGATCCGGGTCGGAATCGAGCGCCGAGCGGATTTCCTTGCGGGAGAATTCCAGTGTCCCCACCTTGATCTTCGCTTCGCCCTCGTCGAGATCGGGCGTGAGGGAGACACGGTTGGTTCCCGCCTGCACCCACAGTTCATAGGTTCCCGGTCCTGACGACGCCTTCCAGGTGAAGCGGTAGAGCCGCTCGCCGGTTGCGCCGTGCACGATGGAGTCCTGGATATCCTGCGGGTACTTGAGCGTCCCCATCTCCGTGCCGTCCTTGAACACTTTCACTTCCGGCGGCGTGGTGACTTCGTCGTTCTCGCCGAGGCCCTTCACGTTGATCGTGAATTTCCGCTCCTCGTTGACCTTCAGCTGGTTGTCGCCGGCAGCTGCGACGGCGGGCATATTCTTGAGCAGTTCGAGAATGATTTTGCGATTCTTCTCTTCGAGCATCCGCTGCTGCATGAGCAGGTCCGCTTCCGCATCATCGCGTTCCACGATGATGATCAGAAGCTCGCAGATCACAGCCAGATACAGGAAGAAGTAGACCTGGTATTTCTTGTAGTGGTCGGCACTCTGAGCCATTGTGTTTACTCCTTCTTCTTACTGATTGGCGCACATGTGCGGACGCTTACTGACGGAGGCCGGTTTCCGTGCGGACGGTCGCTTCGAGTTCCTGCTTGAGGGCGTCGAGACGGCGCTCCACATCGGCGAGAGAGAGCTGCTTGCCGGGCATGCCTGCGCCGGTGCCTGCTTCCTCTTCTTCCTCCTTCTCGTACCAGGTCGTCAGACCAAGCAGAAGAAGCACGGTCATCTCAATACAGATGGCGATCACGATGATGTCCGGCTGGTGGGCGGTCATGAACTTCACGCCGCGGAGACCGATGCTACAGATCAGGAATGCCGTACCCATGAAGGCGATAGCCGTGATGTTGTTCTTGTATTCGGGGATGAATTCGTTGTGCATGTACAGCGCGAATGCCTGGCGGACGCTCTTCTCCTTCTGCAGCCATTTCTTCGGCTCGGTCATCAGGTGATCGCCGAATTTCTTCGAGATGCCGGTGGTCTTCAGCACTGCACCCACGAATGAATGCAGGCTGCCGCGGAAGAGGAAGAGTCCGACGGGCGTGAAGAAGAAGAGTACGACGAATACCGCGATTATGATCACGGTGAGGATCGCGAACATGTTCAGGATGAACGTCGAGATGCCGATCTTCATCACGTACTCGGTGTTGAACATGTTGCCGAGGAACTTGCCCGGGCTGGGTTTGATCATCTCGAGTTCGGGGTGCGTCAGCTGACTCAGATCGCGATCCTTGCCCTCGTCTCGCAACTTCATCTTCATCTGCTCGAGCGTCATCATCTCCTCGCCCTGCGCTTGAACGGCCGGAGCCGCGAAGACAGCAACGAAGGCGATCAGTAGGAAACCGAGCAACAGGTGGCGAATGGATCCACTACTCTTCATAAGGAAATCCTCCTAACAAGAACCAGGATGTGCTGTCACCGCCAGGAGCGGGACACGGTTAATTTGAATATGTACCAATTCTGATTGAAGCGTCGCTGCATGTAGAACCGTAGTGAGAATCGTAAATCTGGGCAGGTGAAGGGGACTGGCGTAGTGAATCGCGCAGGCACTATCGCACCAATCTCGCACAAACTTCATATTCAAGTCAAATTCCGAGCGCATCTTTTGTACCTCTGCCCGGTTACCTGATCTGGATGCTTCGCTGGAGCGTGCTGCCTCCGGCGTGTATGCGGACGATCACGCGCCCACCTCCCTTGCGCAGCCCTGCCCGATCGACGAGCGAAAACTCGAATTCTCCCTTGCGCATCATCCATACTTCGCATTTCAGCTCATCGCCGGCTTCGTTGATGATCTCGACGCGCACGTCCGCGAGCCGGTCGATAGGCTGTTCGCCACGGAACCGGTCGTCGTTGTACCTCGAGGCGGTGAAGCGGAAGGAAGCCGTAGCGGGCGCGCGGAGCGGCAGCTCGGCCTCGATGCGCGTGGGAGGTTCGATCACCGGCAGCACGAAACGGGAATCGCCCGATGCGTGTGATTCGCGGGAAAGAAAGCGATAGGGACGTCCGTTGTAGCGGGCGTCCACCAGCAGCCGCTTGCCGGCATAGGAATTCGGGATGCGGAACCGGACCTGCGATCCACGCCCCTCCGTCTTCAGGAGGGTTTCCCCTTGCCCCGCTTCCTCGAAGAGCTTCCAGCTGTACTGCAGCGGATCGTCGAGCCCCTCGACTCCGATGTCGAAATCCAGGTCTTCGCCCGCGAAAAGCTGCTCTGGCGGGACCGACCGAAGGACGGGAAGCACACCCCTGACCGCGAAGCCGATGCGCGCGATATCCTTCCCTCCCGCATCGCGGCGCGCGCGAGCTTCGATCTCGACAGAATCGGGAAGCTGCGTGACGGTGCCGCTCCAGCGGTATTCAACCATGCGATCGCTGCGCGAAATTTCCTCGAGCGCGCCTCCGCCGCGGATGATGCGCACCTTCGGCGCGGCCCAGCCGAGATTGACGGCGATGCGATTGTGCTCGACAAAGCCCACCGCGGAGGAAATGTCGACACGGTCGACATACATGCGCAAATCCTGCACCGATTTGTTCCGCTCGAGAGAGGTGTCTTCCGTCACGACGGTGAGCCTGATCCGGCCCTGCTCGAGCCTGTCGACCATCGCGCGTGGAACGAGCATCGTGTCGAAAACGATGTCGCGGTAACGGAATTCACCTGCCTTCGTCTCATGCACGCGCCTTGCCGACGCTGCGATGTTGATCTCGTAGGTCCCCGTGCGCGGGAACATGCAGAGCACCGGGAAACAGACAGTGTTCTCATGAATGCTCCCGACCGCCGTGCGCCGGCCGATCGTGACGACATCCGGCGTGGTCAGGGTGCCGTTGTGGAGAACGCTGTGAAGCGTGAGCGTCACCGCGTCGTCGGGCGCGATATCGTGGACGAACACTTTCGTGCGGAACAGCCGGGCCTCGCCGATAACGATCCCGTTGGAATCGGCGTCGACGTAGCAGCTCAGGGTGTCGCTCTCGGGTGCCATGGGCACCGGCGGCACAAAAGTGCGCACGATATGTTCGTTCAGTGCGTGCATTCCTTCGTCAATCTTCTCGCGTTCTTTCGATACCACCACGAATCCGACGATCGCCGTGAGGTACAGAATGAAGAATATGTCAATGCGTCTCCGCTGTGCCACACCTCAGGCCTCCGCGCCGCCAATGCCTCGCGGACGACTTGTCGGCATGGTCGGGACGGCAGCCCTGTCCGTCATGCGTCCCCCTCCTCCCCTCCTCGTTCCATCACGGAGAGCACGTGACGCGTCTGCTGCATCACCTGCTGCTGCTGCTGCTGCAAGGTCTGCAGCTGCGTGCGCAGGACGTCGTTGAGCTCGCGCAGTAGCGCATTCGTCTGTTCCTGCTTCTCCGCGTATTTGCGGGCGTTCTCCGTATTCAGCTTGCCGATGCTGTCCGTCAGACGCGTGAGAAGGACGTCCTGCCGGATATCGGTCTGCGATATAAGGCGAAAAAGATCGGAAACTGCGTTTGTCATTTCGCGGATTGATCCGTTGATCGAGGTCAGCAGGTTCTCCGACAGTCCGAGCGCACCGCCGGTCGCTGACGCGTCGTCGACGGGACTGTACGCCGTGACCATCGCGAGCAGAAGCAGGAAAATCGCTTCGAGCAGAAACGCCGCCATTGCGATCCAGAGCGAGGAACCGGCGAGATAGAGCGCGACCGCGATCAGCACGATCATCGCCCCCGCGTATACCAGGCCCTGAATGAAATTGAAGTGCCTCCTGCTGACGATCTCTTCCAAGAAGACGCGCGTACCAAGACGCACACCAAGATTCGTCTCCAGCCTCACACGCCGTCCGTCGTTGAAATGCACCTCTGTACCGCGACGGCAGAGCTTCCAGGTCTCGAGCAGCGTCCTGATCTCCAGGGCGTTTTTCACGCAGCGCTCGTGATAGAAATCACGAAGCAGTCGGCGCCCTTCCTGAACATCGAGATCCTTGATTGTTTCGGATGTGCTGAGCAAGTAGCTAGTTTTGCTGGTGGAGGCAAGAGAGAACAAGCTTGAAAGAATGTTCACAAATCATGCCAATTGGAAAGTGGTATTTCTGCCTTAATAACCGTCGGAACGTACGATTATCGGACGCACCGAGTGAAAAATTTTCACCTGCAGTGCGAATGATTCACAGCGGATATTTTGGCTCAGATTCATGGATTCCAGAAGGATTCCCGGACGGAGAACGAAGGGCACGGACGGCCGTGCAGACGCGAACGTCAACGGAAATCGCCTCAAGCGTCCTCAATGCGCGCTTTAAACCAGTCCAGGGTCCGGTGCAGGCCGGATTGGATCTGGGTCCGTGGCTCCCAGCCATAGTGGGAATTGAACTTCCCGAACGAACAGACACTGCGCTGCTGCTCGCCGGGCTTTGCTTCGCCGTGTTCCTCGTTCGCGTGTGAGCCAAGCCGTTCGTTGAGGACACGGAAAATGGTGTTTACCGTGGTCTCGACGTTTGTGCAGACATTGAACGTGTCGGTGCCGTCCATGTCCAGCGCGAGCAGATTGGCGCGCACCACGTCGTCGACATAGACATAGTCGCGCGTCTGCAATCCGTCGCCGTTTATCACGGGCTGCTGATGGTGGAGCAGCTTGTCCGCGAAGATCGCGACCACGCCTGCCTCCCCGTGCGGATTCTGCCGCGGACCGTACACGTTCGTATAGCGGAACACCGTATAGTTCAGCTTCCTGACGAGGTGGTAGTAATGCAGGTAGCGCTCGACGGTCACTTTCGTGATGCCGTACGGGGAACACGGCGCGATCGGATGCTTTTCGTCGGCGGGAAAATACTCCTGCTCGCCGTATCCGGCGCCGCCGGAACTTGCGAAGACGATGCGGCGCACGTTGTGCCGGAGCCCGGCTTCGATCACGTTGAGCGAGCCGAGGACGTTCACCGAGAGATCGTACCGCGGATCCTCCACCGACCGGCGCACATCGATCTGCGCTGCATGGTGGTTGATGATATCAATGCCGTGCTCGCGGACCACATCCGCGAATCCATCGTCGCGGATGTCCATCCGATAGAACGCGGCGCCCTCCGGAACGTTCTCCATCCTGCCTGTGGTCAGGTTGTCGACGATGACGATCTCGTGTCCCAGAGCCTTGTATGCGTCCGCGATGCTTGACCCGATGAAACCTGCTCCGCCGGTGATAAGAATATTCATGCGCACTGACTGCAAAGATGAAACATTCCCCAATGTATGAAAACGAAGTCGGTGCAGCAACGCGGCGCGGACCGCGTTCGATCGCACGGTGCGATGATGTCGCCTTCCGATTGCGTATCTTGGCCGCGTGAAAGAGCATCTCAAACGACTCACGACGGACTCCGCGTTCTACGGCATCAGCAATGTGCTGGGGCGTTTCATCACCTTCCTGCTCATGCCGTTCTACACGCATATGCTCCCGAAGGCGGATTATGGGATCGTGCTCGTCGTCTATTCATTCGTCGCGTTCCTGAACGCGGCGTTCACGTTCGGACTCGAACCCGCGTACATGCGATTCGTGGCGGACAGCGACGTGGAGCGGCGCAACCGGATTTTCAGCAGCGCGATCTGGTTCATCACCGCGGTGTCGCTGGTGCTCGGGGGACTGCTCCTCGTGCTGCGTCCGCAGATACTGTCGCTGCTGGAAATCGGCGAGGCCGCCATGGCCATTGTCCCTCTCGCGCTCGCGATGGTCGCGCTGGATGCCTTCAACGTGATCCCCTTCGCGGCGCTGCGGATGGAGCAGCGCCCGCGCGCCTTCGCCGCGATCCGGCTCGCGTCCATCGTGATCAACGTGGGCCTCAATATCCTGTTCATCTACGTGCTGCGCTGGCCGGTTACCGCCGTGTTCCTCGCCGGTGTGCTCTCGTCGCTGAGCAGTACGCTGTTCCTGATGCCCACCATCATCTCGCACGGGAGGAGCGGGGTGGACCGGGGACTGCTCCGCGAACTGCTCGCATACGGACTCCCTACCTTGCCGGGAGCGGTGTCCATCATGATGGTCGAAATCATCGACAAGCCCATCATGCTGAAACTCACCGACGCGGAGACCGTGGCGGAATACGGCGCGAACTACAAGCTCGGCATCTTCATGATGCTCGTCGTGACGATGTTCCGCTATGCCTGGCAGCCGTTCTACCTGCAGCTGGCGTCCAGCGCGGAGGCGAAGCGGCTCTTCGCGCGCGTGCTCACGTACCTCGTTCTTGCTGGCGTGTTCATCGTGCTGACGCTCTCCCTGTTCATCGACGATATCGTCGCCATCCCGCTGCGTGAGGGACGCAGCCTGATCCCCCGCGAGTACTGGACCGGGCTCGGGATCGTGCCGATCATCCTCTTCAGCTATCTCTGGGCCGGCATCGCGCAGGTACTCAACGCGGGAATCTATATCGAGAAGAAAACCACGCACATCCTCTATGGAACGGCGCTGGGCGCGGTGCTGAACATCATCCTGAATTTCCTTCTTATCCCCGCCTGGGGCATGTACGGCGCGGCATTCGCGACTTTCGCCGCATACTTCAGCATCGCTGCGTACTACGGGATCGCAGGCCGGCGCATCTACCCCATCCACTACGAGACGGGACGCCTGCTCCGTCTCGCCTTCGCGTTCACCGCCTGCGTCCTGCTCTGGTATCTGGTCCCCCTGCCGGGCTTCCTCGCCGCGGCTGTCTGGAAACTGCTGCTCATCGCGCTCTTCTCCGCTCTGCTCTGGCTGTCCGGTTTCTTCCTGCCGGGAGAAGTCGACGAGATGAAGGCGCTCGCCCGGCGCATCACCCGCCGCTGACTCCCGCTCTCCCGGTCACTGCCCGATCCTGCCGCCGACTTCCGCTTTCCCCGTTTCTGCCCGACCTCGCCGTGTCCCGCTCTTCCCATTGCCTTTTTCAATGGAAGCAGGTAAATTTCATTGATATATCACAATGACGGAGTACGTCTTCGAAGTCGCGGAGCAGAGAGCATCGTCCATCAGCGGTCGCGTCCTTGTGCTGAACCAGAGTTACGAACCGCTCAGTGTTTGCAGTGTTCAGAAAGCAGTTATCCTGATCTTCCTGATGAAAGCGGATATCGTCATCGAGAATCCGCATCGGAAAATCCGCACCGTCAATTCGAATTACCCGTTCCCCAGCGTCATCCGGCTGTCCAATTACACACGCGTTCCCTTCAAGAACATCATGCTCTCGCGGAAGAATATTCTGCGAAGGGACGGCCATCGCTGCCAGTATTGCGGCGGTACCGCTGCACCCCTGACCGTGGATCATATTGTTCCCCGCGCCAGAGGGGGAATGGATTCCTGGGAGAACATGGTCACCGCCTGCCTGCCATGCAACAACCACAAGCGCGATCGCACGCCGGAACGCGCAGGCATGACCCTGCGCAGCGTCCCCCGCCGTCCCTCCCGCGTCTCCTTCATCGTCCAGTCCGTGCATCAGGTCGATGAACTCTGGAAACCCTACCTCTTCATGGGCTGACGTCCCGTCCTCCCATCTGTCATTTGTCATCTGTCATTCCTTCATCCCCTCCTGCCCCTTTCAACTCTCCCCTCGCTTTTCATATCTTATGGAATGTTTCCACCGCTGACAACACCCTGTCATGAATGAACCGCGAAAAAAAACCATCCTGAGCGGAATGCGCCCCACCGGCAAGCTTCACCTCGGCCACTGGGCCGGAGCGCTCGAAAACTGGGTCGCCCTTCAGGACGAATACAACAATTTCCACCTGGTGGCGGATTACCACGCGCTGACGACAAACCTCGACACCAGCCACCTGTTCCAGAACACGATCGACATGGTGATCGACTGGCTGGCGGGCGGCATCGACCCAAGGAAGAGTCCCATCTTCCGGCAGTCGCGGGTCAAGCAGCACACGGAACTGCACCTGATCTTCTCGATGCTGATCACGACCAGCCGGCTCGAACGCAATCCCTCGATCAAGGAACAGGTCCGTGATCTCAAGATCGAGCACATCGTGTACGGCCATCTCGGCTACCCCGTGCTGCAGGCCGCAGATATCCTTCTGTACCGCGGGGAGGTCGTCCCGGTCGGCGAGGATCAGCTCTCCCATGTGGAAATCACCCGCGAGATCGCGCGCCGCTTCAATGCAACCTGGGGCCAGGTGTTCCCGGAGCCGGAGCCACTGCTGACCACTTTCGCGCGGCTGCCCGGACTCGACGGCAAGGACCGGAAAATGTCCAAGTCCTTGAACAATACCATCCTGCTCTCCGACGACGCCGCGACTGTCGCGCAGAAACTGCGCAAGGCGCCGACGGACGCACTCAAGGTCCGGCGCAACGATCCCGGGCGCCCCGATATCTGTCTCGTGTTCACCTATCACGGCAAATTCAATGCCTCCGAGGAAGCGGAGATCCGCGCGGGCTGCGAATCGGGCGCGCTCGGCTGCGTCGAATGCAAGCTGAGATGCGGCGTCCGGATCAGCGAATTCCTCGAGCCGCATATCGAGCGCAGGAAGATGTACGAAGGACAGCCCTCGCTCGTCGAGGACATCCTCCGCGACGGCGAGGAGCGCGCGCGCGCGGTCGCACGCGAAACCATGGACATGGTGCATGACGTGATGAAGCTGGGCTGAATGTGGGAACATTCAAAGTCAGAATACCGGATTTCGAAGGTCCGCTCGACCTGCTGCTGTTCTTCATCCGACGCGATGAACTCGATATCTACAACATCCCCATCGCGTACATCACGCAGGAGTTCCTCTCCTACATCCGCGTCATGCAGATGCTGGATCTCGAACTCGCGGGGGAGTTCATCGTCATGGCCGCGACGCTCATGCACATCAAGGTGCGCATGCTGCTGCCGCGCACCGAGACCGAGGAAGGCGAGGAAGAAACCGATCCTCGCACCGAGCTGACACAGCGGCTGCTGGAATACAAACGCTACAAGGAGTCGGCGGAGGAGCTGCAGAAACTCGAACTCGACCAGCGGGAGAAGTACTACCGCGGCCTCTTCAAATACGACGTGAGGAAATCGCCGGTGACGGACGACGAGGGCGTACTCGAGGACGTCACGATGTACCAGCTCATCAAGGCTTTTCAACAGGCCATGATGAACATCCCGAAAAAAACCGTCCACGAGGTGCGGACGATCCCCTGGAGCGTCGAAGAACAGGCCGCCTGGCTGATGCAGCGTTTCGACGGCCGCCCCAAATTCAACTTCCTCGAAATCCTGCGCGATCTGAATGACAGGGTGCAGTTGGTGGTGACGTTCATCGCAATGCTCGAACTCATCCGCGCGCAGCGCCTCCGCGTGGAGATATTCGCGCAGTTCAACGATTTCGAGATCATCAGGAATGAAACAGCGGACGAAGATGTCCCCATTGAATACCATGAAAAAGAAAACGAATCACATGCCGGATGAGGAGACCATCGACGCGGCACTCGTCCCCGAGTCCCCGGTTGGCGACGGCGGAAACGATGCCATGGCTGCCGCGGGCGATGACGGAAACGATGTCATCGATGCCGCCGGGGAAAGCGAACCGGCCGCGGACCAGGAAGACGAGGCCGGAGAGTTCGAAGATGACGACCCGGATCTCAAAGGGATTCTGGAAGCCCTGATCTTCGCATCCGACGAACCGTTGGCCTTCAGACAGATCAAGGAACTGCTCGCGCCCGGCGAGAGCGAAGGCGAGGAGAACGTTGAAGAGGAAGCGTCCCCTGTCCGTGCGCGCAGGAGGAACGCGCGGCGCCTGACGATAACGCACGTCAAGCGCGCGATCGATACGCTCAACGACGCCTACGCCGATCAGGGCCGCTCTTTCCGCATCATCGAAGTGTCGGGAGGATTTGCGTTTCAGACCACCGCGGCCTACGGGGCCTGGGTGGGACGCCTGTTCGCCGAGCGCTCGCGCCGCCGCCTCACGCAGAGTGCACTGGAAACGCTCTCGATCATCGCCTTCCGTCAGCCGATCAGCAAACCTGCGGTCGAGGGCATCCGCGGAGTGAATGCGGAGTACGTGGTGAAATCGTTGCTCGAGCGCAACCTGATTTCCATAGTCGGACGCGAGGACAGTCCCGGCCGACCGCTGCTCTACGGCACGACAAAGACCTTCCTCAAGCATTTCGGCCTCAGCAGCATCAACGACCTGCCGAAGCCGCGCGAGATCAAGGACCTCCTCTCCTCCGACGAGGAACTGGCGATCAACCCCATCGACGAGATGGATCCTGAAAAGGCTGTCGCCCTGACACGCGTCTCGTCGCAGGAACTCGAACGTCTCTTCGACAGTGCGCGACTGCGCTCGGTCGGTCATCTCGATCCCGGTTCGGAGGACGATGCCGCCATCGGAGAGGTGGCGGAAGAAAGTGCATCGGAGGACGGCGTCTTCGATGAGCGTGACACGGACGTCGAGCATGCGGAAGCGACGGATGAGGACGTCGCGGACGCGGGTGAAGATAATACGGTCGCGGCGCCCGTGCTGCATGTGCAGTTCGATTCCGTCAGTGACGATGAGGATGACGCTGATGCCGGAGACGATGTGCCGGCTGCGGAGGATGCTCCTTCCGACGACGAACGACCTGATGAAGAGGAGCCGGTGTGATGCAAGGCAAATCCCGTTCATCCCGAAGCGGTACAGGCCGTCCTTCCGGCAGGGTGTCGAAAAGCGGCGGACCGAAGAGCGGACCGCGCAGCGGCGACG
>CAZWNO010000007.1:32142-60155 GCA_964635845.1 uncultured Chromatiales bacterium | reverse complement strand
CTCGACACAGCGGCGGACCGAAAAGCGGGCCGCGCAGCGGCGACGCTCGACACAGCGGCGGACCGAAAAGCGGGCCGCGCAGCGGCGACGCTCGACACAGTGGCGGACCGAAAAGCGGGCCGCGCAGCGGCGACACTCGACACAGCGGACCGCCGAGAAGCGGCGCGAAGGGACAGGAAAAGCGCGGCGGACACGGCATCAAACGCCAGTCCGCACAGCCCCCGCAGCCGCATTCACGGCTCGTGTCCGGCGTCGGTAAAAGCAAGCCCCGACGCCAGACCGTGGCGATCCGCGAGGCGGAAAAGGAGATGCGCCTCAACAAGTTTCTCGCCGAGGCGGGTGTCGCGGCGCGGCGCAAGGCCGACGGATTGATCGAATCGGGGGTCGTCCGTGTGAATGGAAAGGCTGTTACCGAGCTGGGTGCGAAAGTGCATCCGGACCGCGATGAGATCAGCGTGCGCGGCACGCCCGTGTACATCCAGTCGCAGCTGTACTACATCCTCCTCAACAAGCCGAAAGACTGTATCACGACGACCGACGACGAGAGCGGCCGCCGCACGGTGATGGACCTTATTCCAGCCGAGCACCATGTGTACCCGGTCGGACGGCTCGATCGCAACACGACCGGAGCACTGCTGCTCACCAACGACGGCGATCTGGCCAACAAACTGATGCATCCGAGTTTCGACGCACCGAAGAATTACATCGTCGAGGTCGTCCAGAGGGTGAAGTCGCAGCATATTCGCGATCTCCGTTCAGGCATCAAGCTCGAGGACGGCATGACCGCGCCCTGCGACGCGGAGATTCTCGACAGTCCGCGGAACACAATCGTCGGCATCACGCTGCATGAAGGACGCAACCGGCAGGTGCGCCGCATGTTCGAAGCACTCGGCTACAGCGTGCGCAAACTCGATCGCATCAGCTATGCCGGACTCTCGCTCGCGCGCCTCAAGCGGGGCGCATGGCGTTACCTCGACGAGAGCGAAGTGCGCGCGCTGAAGAACCTGACGAAGAAAAAGGGCTGACATCATCTCCGTTACATCGCCGAGGAGTTCCGCATGCTGACATTAGTGCGTTACGAACTCACCAAGACCTACCGCAAACTTCGAACCTACATCGGATTCGGTCTCATCGCCGCGCTGATTCCCCTGGCATACTGGGGATTTTCCGCCGCGGGAGACGATATGATCCGCAACATGAGCGGCGGTCTCCAGCAGAACTTCCTCTTCGTCGGCTCGCTATTCAACGGCTGGTTCGTTTCCAACATGGTGATGAACGCCCTCTTCGTGCACGTGCCGTTTCTCATTCTTCTCGTTGCGGGCGACATCCTCGCCGGCGAGGCGACCAGCGGCACCTACCGCATGCTCCTGACGCGTCCCCCGTCGCGCACGCGCATTTTCACCGTCAAGGCGTGCAGCGCCGTCATCTACACGTACTCGCTCGTCTTTTTCCTCGGCCTGTTCAGCATCGGACTCGGGCTGCTGTTGTTCGGGCACGGCGACATGTTCATCCTGCGCGACGACGGCATCGCCATCCTCGCGCGCGGCGAGCTCTGGTGGCGCTTCCTGCTCTCCTACGTGCTCGCCGGCTGGGCGATGTCCGTGGTGGCCGCGCTCGGCATGCTGTTCAGTTCCTTCGTCGATAATGCCATCGGGCCGATCGTCGGATCCTTCGCCGTCATCATCCTGTTCCTGGTCCTCGGGAATCTGCCTTTCGAGTTCTTCGAAGCCCTCCGGCCGTACCTGTTCACGACCTACACCGATGTCTGGCGGAAGGCCTTTTCGGATCCGATCGATGCCGCGGCGATCGGACAGGACGTGCTCGCCCTCGGAGGATTTCTGGCACTGTTCCTCGCAGCGGCATGGGTCGTCTTTCGCAGAAGGGACATCCTCTCCTGATCCGGCCGCTCCATACACTGCGCCGTGTGGAAGTCCCGAGTGTCCCGGATGCCCCTGTGAATCCGTGACGATGTGCGACGGATCCGCGTCAGCACCTGTTTTTTAATTCCGACTTGCTTACCTTATTCACACCGATGGTAACTCCCATGCCGCGAATATTTTTTGTCCTCGTTATCCTCATTGTCCTGTGTCCCGCGTCTGTTTCCGCACAACAGGACGCCGGCACCATCCTCGACGCCGTCAAGGCGCAGTACGAGAAGGTGAACGACTACAGGGTTCGGATCAGCGCCGTCATCAGGATGAAGGGCCTCAGTGTCCCGCCGATGGAGGCGACGATGTACTTCAAGAAACCGGACAGAATCCAGGTCGAGAGCGACGGCTTCGCATTGCTGCCCCGCGACGCCGTGGGCTTCCATC
The DNA here is from genome assembly GCA_964635845.1 of uncultured Chromatiales bacterium. Taxonomy (GTDB): domain Bacteria; phylum Bacteroidota; class Ignavibacteria; order SZUA-365; family SZUA-365; genus SZUA-365. The sequence continues at coordinate 57,840 of CAZWNO010000007.1, read as the reverse complement.
CCGCGATGTTCGACAAGGATGACTATGATATGGTCGTGCAGGGCAGCGCGCGGATCAGGAACGTCGAATGCACCAAGGTGAAGCTCCTGGCACGATCGGATACGATGCGACTGCAGCGCGCGACGCTCTATGTGGACACGAAGCGCGCGCTGATCATGCGCATGGACTTCGATCCCGGAGCGGGCTCGCCGGCCGTCACGGATTTCACCTACGATCGCATCGATGGCAGGTACGATCTCCCCTCGCGCATCGACATCGAGATGGATGCACCGATGCGCAGGCGAATGCCAGGACAGAAATCCGGGACCGACAGGGAATCGGGCGGCGAAAAGGCGCGCATCAGCATGAGATACAGCGGATACGTCGTGAACAAGGGCGTCCCCGATTCCGTCTTCGAATCCAGCAAAATGAAATCGCCGCCCCGCGGCAAACACTAACTATTCCGCCGCACGCGGAGAGCGAGACAGCCATGCGCCCGTACCACCTGTTCATCCTCGCCCTCGTCCTTCTCACCACGCCGCTCCTTGCCGAGTCCGCGCTCATCGACGTCGTGCATTACCGCGCCGAGGTCCGCTTCGATCTCGCGCAGCGCACGGTCACCGGCGATGCGACGCTCACCGTGCGCAACGCCGCGCGCGGCGATCTCGACGAAATCCCGCTCGATCTCACGGCGATGGCGATTGCGGCCGTGCAGGCAGGCGGCGTCTCTGCCGCCTTCCGTTACGACAACGCCGTGCTGACCGTCGAACTCCCCGCGCTGCTGCCCGCGAACGATACATTGGAAATTCGGATCCAGTACACCGGTTCTCCCGGCAACGAGGGAGGGACGTTCCCCTGGGGCGGCTGCCACTGGGGCGATGTCACGTATTTCATGGGCGTGGCATTCACCCATCCGGACATATCGATGATGCGCCGCTGGCTGCCGTCGAACGACATTCCCTCCGACAAGGCGACCTTCGACGTATCCTTCATCGTGCCCGACGGACTCACGGTCGCGGGTACCGGTCTTCTCGCCGGGCATTCGTCCTCGAACGGCATGAGCAGCTGGCGCTGGGTGGAAAACCACCCCACGGCGACCTACCTCTTCACCTACGCGGTCAGCGACTACGCGGTGGTGGAGGATGATTGGAACGGCATTCCGATGGAGTACTACGTGCCGCGCGCGGACTCCGCCCGCGGTGCCGCCTACTTTTCCACTGTCGGTGTCATGATGGATGCCTTCACGCAGCGCTTCGGTCCCTACCCCTTCGACAAGGTCGGCTACTGCATCACGCCGATCGGTTCGATGGAACACCAGACGATGATCAGCTATGCCGCGCAGCTTTTCACCGGACTCTCCCAGGCCGGCACGACCGCGGCGCACGAGCTGGCGCACATGTGGTGGGGCGACTGGGTCACCTGCGAGGACTTCCGCGACGCCTGGCTGAACGAAGGGTTCGCGGTCTTCAGCGAAATGCTCTACGCCGAGCATCTCGGCGGGACGCCGGCGTATCTCGAGGCTGTGCGAAGCACGGGACAGACCTATCGGATTTCCGATACGCGCAACGAAGGAGTCTTCCCCCTGTACGATTTTCCGCGGACCCCGCCTTCGACGAACTATCCGTCGACGATCTACCACAAAGGCGGCGCGGTGCTTGCGATGCTGCGTTACGTCATGGGCGACAGCGCCTTCTTCGAAGGATTCCGGGCCTACGGGCAGCGGCATGCCTACGGCAATGCGACAACGACAAGCTTCCGCCTGGTGATGGAGGAATTCCACGGTGGACAGCTCGACTGGTTCTTCGACGAATGGGTGATCGCGGCTGGCTGGCCGGACTACAGCTTCGAGCGCGTGCTCGACGACAGCGGCGCGCCTCAGCGCGTGCGACTGCGGCAGACGCAGGACCAGGCGAAATATCCGCTGTTCCAGATGCCCATGGACGTACTCATCATCACCACCACGGGCGATTCGCTGTGGAAACGCATCGATACCCGGGCGGAGGAATCGCAGGAATTCACTTTCGCCGATGTCCCCTCCGATGCAGTGCAGTCCGTCGTTCTCGATCCCCGCAATATCGTGCTCAAGCGCGTGTCCTACCGCACCGTGGGTGTGGCGGACGTACCCGCGGCGACACCGGAGATCGTCGTGACGGATCTCTATCCCCATCCCTACTCCCCGCGGCGCGACGGCGCGCTTGCCATCCGTCTCGAAGCCGCCCGCGGTACACGCGCCTCGCTTCACGTGTACGATTTCCTCGGACGCCGCGTCGCCACGATCCACGACGGCGAACTCGCCGCAGGTCTTCATACATTGCGCTTCGACGGGTCCTCCCTCTCGCGCGGTGTGTACACGCTCGTGCTCGCCGGCGAGTCAGGGATGCAGACACAGCACCTGATTATCGAATGACACACCTGGCCGTCCGGCGTCGGCAGAGCGATTGATCCGGGAATGATCCCGGTTGTTCCGCTGAAGGAATTCACCGCACGAGCAGGCGACGCACGATCGGAGCGATGCCGCTGCTCCTCGCCTCCACCAGATACCATCCCGCGTTCAGGCCGGACACATCCAAAGTCAGCACACTTCCGCCGGTTTCGAGCAGGATGCGTCGAGCGGACAGCGCTTCCCGTCCGAGCAGATCCGTCACGCGCAGGGTGACGGCTTCCGGGACCGGGGACTGTATCCGCAGGTAGACAACCCCTTCGCGTCGCGGAGCCGGCTGCGGGAACAGGGAAAGCGACAGCGGCGATGCATCGCCGCTCCTGCGCAGCGCTACCGCGGGGAAGGTCTTGCGCGATCCGTCGTATTCCACGGCCGTCAGTCGATACCAGGTAAGCGCGGATGCGCCGGTCTCGCGCGCGGCATCGGGATCCTCCAAACGGTACAGCAGGTTGCCGCTCCCACCTGCCGCGGTCACGGTTCCGGCGTGCCGCCACGGACCCCGCTCCGATTCGCCGCGTTCGACCGTGTAGAGCATGATATTGCGTTCCGCGGCAACGGTCCACTCGACAATGGCCATATCGTCATGCCATCGCGCACCGAGCGCGACCAGGTCCACCGGAATCGGCGGACGGCTGCGAAAGCAGGCGATCCCGTTGTTGGACATGAGCACGAACAACCGCACCACCAGGGCGCGGGCAATGGTATCATACTCGAGTTTCAGATCCACATCACTGATATGGTTTTCCACGCCCACCGACCAGAGCGGCGAATTGCCGACATCCGGCGTAGGCCACCAGACCATGAAATACTGACCCCAGGTCGTGACGTCGAAAAATCTGGCGGCGTTTCCTGGTGTCGGCTGTCCGGGGCTGCCGCCAACGGGCGGCGGTGCGTCCGCCGTGGCGAGAAAGCTGCGCCCATACTCAGGCAGCTGCAGGCATTCCATGGATCCGCTCGGGCCGAAAAGGGACGAAGTGTTGGCGAGGGACAAGAGATCAGGTCCCAGCGGAGTACTGCGCAGCGGCAAGGCAGCGCTGCCGGAATACCGTTCGCGCACACGGTACAGATCCTCCCCGTGACGCCGCAGCCAGATCCAGCGCTGCAATGTATCGCCGGCGATCGTCGGTGCGTCCAGCGCGATCCCATGTGCCGCGGCCTGGCCGGGGAGCTCCATCAGGTGGCCGAGACGGTAGGACAAACGTCCCCCACCCGTCACGTCGCGCAGCGGGCGCTGCAGTTCCGGGCGATGGTCCTCGACCAGCACGGCGACATGACCGGCTGTGACTCCGGGCATGCCGAATTCTCCGTTCGTGACGTAGATCCGCGTACTGTCGACGAGCACGGGCGGCCCGCCGGCCGGCGGTTGATACCAGCCACGTTTGCCCGATACCGCGAAACCGTCGCCCCATCGTGTGTAGGGCATCTCGCTCGATTGAACGGATCCGATCATGGAATGCATGGTGTCGCATGTCGCATAGATCAACTCGGGAGTGGATGTGGGCGTGTCCCAGCGCCAGACGCGGAAGGGTCCCTGATGCAGATACATCGGATCGCACCCGCCGCCGGGCAGGAGCAGGCAGATGCCCCACAGCGGTTCGACGAGATTGCACGCATAGATGCGGCCTTCATCGTCCACGTCGACGTTGTACAGCGCGAACCAATTTTCCCCGAAGCCGAGGTTTGTGTTGCCGACCGTCCTGAAGGTATCGATCGGCACGGGAAGCTCGCCGCCCTGTCCGGACCGCGCGACATGCGCCGACCGTCCCATGTCCATCCGGGGCTGTCCTGTTTCAGCATCGAGAATGTGAATTGCCGGGACGCTCCACTGAGTCGATCCGGCGGTATGCGGCGAGACGACGTACACGACATCGCGCAGTTCGTCGTAAGCCAGCCGGGTGTACGAGAGCGAATCGTTCATCCAGGCCATCGGGTGCTTCGGCTGTCCTTTCGGCGCGGTTTGCTGCCAGAGGAATTCCCAGTCGATGTTTCCCTGGGAAGCCGCGGGGACAGGCGTCAACGCGCAGACGAGCGCGGCAAGAAAGCAGAGCGGGAGAATGCTTCGCATGAATGACCCTCCTTGATTGAATCAACGAGTGAAGGAACCGCGGTGCGCCGGATTGTGACAGATCATCGCTTCCGGGCAGAAAAACAGCCTGCCGTGTAACATTCGAGAAAACACCGTGTCTCTTGGAGGTGACACTGATTTGATGCATCCATGAAAGTCCTTGCCGGACAAATGATTCGTCTTGACTCATCTTGCTGTTTTCGGTATGTTTTATGATCAGGTCAAGAAGATATTTGAATCGCGACCACAACGAACTCGAATCGAGATACTTCAACATATTTCACCAGTACGGAGAGCTGTCCATGAGGAATATTCTACTGACTACCGGCTGCATGCTCGCCTTGCTCATGGCGATGCTGCCCGCGCAGATGAACGCGCAGGGCAACCTCGACTGGGAAGAGCTGTGGCGCAATGTCCCCCCTCCCCCGACAAATCCTAACCATCCCAATGCCTGGATGATCCCGAGCAAGTCCTTCACCGGCCTTGCCTACGACAAGTGGCGTGATGTGGTTTACATCGTCAATCCGAACACCACCGTGTCCGGACCGACCTTCTGGCAGACTCCGCGCATCTATGCCTGGTATGCGAGCAACGGACAGCCGGCCCTGACCGTCGGCCGCTCCGCGGATGCCACCTACCGTGGCAGGGGCGGTGAACTCCCGGTACCTATCGACACGATTGCCCATCACAATGGGGCTACAACCAACCGCGGATACTCCCAGAACACCTACTGTGTCTACAAGATCGACCTCGACGACGAGGGCCGCATTTACGTGGGCAATCTCGTCGTGCCGGTGTGGGGCGTCTGCATCCTGCTGCCCAGCGGGCAGTGCGATCCCGTGTACCTCGGTCAGGGTCCCTTCCGCGTCTGGCGCTGGGATGATCCGAAAGCCACCCCCATGCTGGCCTATGCGACGCTCAATGCCGCAGGCACCGCGATCGGCAACATCAACAGCAGCGAGATGACCTATTCCCGCTACGGCGACGCCTTCGACGTTGTCGGTCAGCGCAAGATGTTCTATCCCGCGAATAACGATCCGCCTTATATGGTGGATAGCGCGCGCATCTACGTCTCCGGCGGCTCCTGGCCCACGCAGCCGGAGTGGAACCGCGAAGTGAACGTCATTCTCCAGGACCTGCGTCCCGAACAGAACCGCCCGTATCGCGACGCGCCCCCCGCTCCCGGCGGCGGCAAACTGGAATTCCGCCTCGCGATGCGTCTCGAAAATTCGAACTCCGGTCTCGCCGCGCATGGCGTGGCGGCAACGAGCACGGCGGCCTTTCAGGATGTCTGGATGGATTCGAATCCGCGTCTGACCACCAGCGCGCAGCAGCAGCAGCACGCCACGAATCCCTGGCCACAGACCTTCGTTCAGAGCGCGACCGGTAACCGTTCGCTCTCCACATCCATCACCGGCGCCTCCGGCACGCTCGCCTACTTCGAGCTGAAGGAGTACGGACGGAAGTTCCTCGTGCTTGCCGACGGGCGTCCCACCGGCGGCATCGATCCGACGATCCCGAATACCCATACGACCGCGCGCGTGATCGACGTCACCACTCCCGGCGGCGATTTTCCAATCTGGGGTCCCACGCCGCAGCTCGGCAACAAGACGCTGAACAACAACTCCGCGGAGGAAAATTACATCTCCGATGTCGATTACAAGCTGCAGTACTACACGCTGCAGGAAGATCCCGACGCTCCCGGACTGCACATCATTCTCTACGTGCTCATGTCCAACAACGGCATCGCGGCGTACCGCTCCCGGCAGACCATCCCGGTAGAACTCTCCACGCTCAACGCCGTCGTCAACGGTGAGAACGTGGACCTGACCTGGAACATCACGATGGAGACGAACAACTTCGGCTTCGAGGTCGAGCGCAGCTTTAACGGCGGCGAGACCTGGGAGAAAGCCGGATTCGTCGCCGGACGCGGCACGACGACCGCGCCGATGACATACAGCTTCAAGGATGCGATCACCGAAACGCACCGCAACGTGGGCAATGTGAAGTACCGCCTCCGCCAGGTCGACAACGACGGCACGCACACCTACTCTCCGGTCGTGGACGTCTATTTCGATGCCGCTCCGACCGCGGTCACCCTGTACCAGAACTACCCGAATCCGTTCAATCCGACGACGACCATCAGCTACCAGCTGATGCAGCCGGGCCACGTCTCCCTGAAGGTGTTCAACTCCCTCGGCGAGCACGTCGGCACGCTGGTCGACGAACTGAAGGAAGCCGGCGCGCATCAGGTGCAGATGAATTCCGAGAACCTTCCGTCCGGCACCTACATCTACCAGATCAATGTCGACGGTCAGGTCACGCAGAAGAAAATGACGGTCATGAAGTAATTCAGCATCCGTTATTCCGAATTGACGCGCCCGCGGCCCACCACCGCGGGCGTTTTTCTTGCACCTCCCCGGCGCACAAAGTACATTTCATCTTTCCATCTTTCCATCTTGTCATCTTTCCATCTTGTCATCTTGTCATCTTCCCATCTTGTCATCTTGTCATCCTCCCATCCCCATGGCACACATCTTCATCACCCGCAACATCCCCGACGCCGGCATCGTGCCGCTGCGTGAACGGCATGATGTCACCGTATTTCCGCACGACCGGCAGATCACGAAAAAAGAACTCCTCGCCGCGGTGCGCGAGGCAGAGGGACTGCTCTGCCTGCTCTCCGATCCGGTCGACGCCGATGTGATCGCGGAAGGCGAACGCCTCCGCTGCATCTCCGCCTACGCGGTCGGCTACAACAACATCGACATCGCCGCCGCACGCGCGCGCGGCATCGCGGTGACCAACACGCCCGGCGTACTGACGGAGGCCACCGCGGACATCGCCTTCGCGCTCATGATCGCCTGTGCCCGGCGCATCGTCGAAAGCGACGCATGGCTGCGCGAGGGAAAATTCACCGGCTGGGAACCGAAGCTGTTTCTCGGCCAGGACCTCGTCGGGCGGACATTGGGAATCGTCGGCGCGGGACGCATCGGCTGCGCACTGGCGCGGCGCGCGGCGCGCGGTTTCGACATGCGCATCCTGTACCACAGCCGCAACCGGAACACGGCGTTCGAAATGGAACTTGGTGCCGAGCATGTCGATCTCGATACATTGCTCCGCACGAGCGATTACATCTCCGTCCATGTTCCGCTCACTCCGGACACACGCCACATGATCGACGCGCGCGCCATCGCACTGATGAAACCTTCGGCGGTATTCGTCAACACGGCGCGGGGTCCGGTCGTCGATGAACAAGCGCTCATCGCGGCGCTGCGGGAAGGAAGGATTTTCGCCGCCGGTTTCGACGTGTATGAGAACGAACCGGCCATCCCCCGGGAGTTGATCGATCTCCCCAACTGTGTTCTGCTCCCGCATATCGGCAGCGCCTCGATCGAGACGCGCGACCGCATGGCCGAAATCGCCGCACGGAATTTGCTCGATGTGCTGGATGAGCGGGAGCCGGAATTTCGCGTTGTGTAATCCCGCCGGTATGCGCCGGTGCTGCATGCCCGCGTCGTTGGTGGATCCGAGACGGGAGCCCGCCACGACGGATCGGTGAATGCTCGCACATGTATCGAGAATGGATGCGGAAGTATCGAGGCGAACAGAATCGGAGCATTCGGTTACATTCGGCACTGCATACGTGTCACTACCATATCGATAAAGCCGTGAAGACGTCGCCCATCGCGGTTGTACGAATGGGAATCGGCACGGGGAAATGGTCCTGCACCGCCTCCCCGGAGGATCCATCGAAACACGATACAAGCTGATATCCCTCCACACATGCACAGGAGGTAGACCGTGGGTCGTACGTACGCAAGTGCAGAGCGCTGCAAACATGCGCTGATATCCGGACTTGTCGCCTTCCTTTCCATGGCGGCGATTTCCACGCCCATGCATGCGGTGATCTCTTCATCACCTCACCGGGAGATTTTCGTGACCGGTGTCGAGAACTCCGCTCGACCGGATCGGAACGTTGACCTGGGCTTGCCACACGGATTCCGCCTGCCCATGCTTTTTCTCGGGAATATCGGTCAGTGGGATGACGATGTGCGTTTCGGCATTGTCAGAGGAATGGACAAGGTGGCGTTCACCCGGGAAGGCCTCGTGCTCTTCCGACCGCAGGAGCGGCCCACCCTGCCGTCGCAGGCCGAGATGGCGTGGACCACGCCCGCCGCTCGGGGGAGACGTCTGATGGAATCGTCCACCCTTCGCTTTGTCAATCCCTCTCCACGTATGCGTGTCGAGGGCATGGAAGAATCGCCTGTGCGGACCGGTATCTACAAGGGCAGGGACAGGGCTGACTGGCAGGAACAGGTCCCTGCCTTCCGCGGAATCCGGTATGTGAATGTCTGGGATGGTATCGATATCGAGTACGTCGAGCATCAGGGCAAACTCGTACAGCGCATCGTCGCATCCCCCGCGGCTGATCTCGGACACATCGCCTTTGAAACAGGGAATCTCACGGAAGTCGACCTCCGTGAACCGGCCGAATCGCGAGACGGTACTGCATCCGCCGGAGAGCTGCGATTGAGTGGCGACACGGCAAGAGTCATTCCGTATCGCAATTTCTTCGAAAAACGGAAGGTGATCGAGACGGAATTCAACTCGTATTTCGGAGGCAGCGGTGCGGAGCGGCCTCGGGGTATCGACATCGATGATGAAGGAAACATCCTCATTGCGTTGTTTACTGCCTCGGTCGATATGCCGGTGAAGAACGCTTTCCAAGCGACACATCACGGTGGGGATGTGTATGAGATTGATTATTACCTCGCCCGGTTCACCCCATATTTGGTGATGTCGTACGGGACCTTCCTGGGCGGGACAGAAGACGACTGGGTTCTGGGAACAGACACTGATCTGGAAAGTGACCGCATGCTTGCCGCTGGGCTGGACGGTGCGGCACATTTTCTGTGCAATACGGCTTCGACGGATTTTCCCGTCAAAGGAAATGTGCTGCAGAGCGATGTCCCCCCACCCACGCCAATTACAGGCATATACTGTTCGTTGGTGCGTCTGGACAGCACCGGAAAACTCGATGCCGCGACCTGGCTCGGGAATCCGAATCCATTTCTCGGCATCGCCATAGACAGGAGTGTGGACGGTAAACTATTTGTTCTGGGCGCCTGCAGAGGCGAGCAGTGGTTTGTCACACCAGGAACGGTGCAGGATACGTTCGTATCCGTACAGGGCGACGAATCCCTTTTCAGTTCTCTCGTTGTCGCCCATATTGGCTCTCGATATGATACCGTGTATGCGGCTACATACCTGCTCGCCGTGCCGGGCATGTACCCACGTACAAATTTGGTATTGGTGGTTGGGTCCGACTCCCAACCGGTAGTTGTTGCGACTGCCATCGATACTTTAAACCGGCCACCCAGTATCCGTTCATGGAAATCTCCGAATAATTCGAAGCATGATCTCTTGATCGCGAAGCTGACGAGTGATCTGGGTAATTTTATCTTCACGACATGGCTCGGGGGGTACGTTGAGCTCGACGATATCCGAATCGATTCAGGGAATAATATCATACTCGCTGGGGATGTCCTCAGCGAGAACCTCTCACTCATCCGACCGATCGCCATCGGTCCGGCACCGGGATTCGTGATGAAGTTTCCACCGACTGGCGGTGATCCCATCTTCTGCACTCGTCTGCCGGGGAACATGCGGGGATCAGGTTATATCAGCGGTGTAGTACCACTGAATTGCGGGGATATCGCAATCGTCGGCACGACTTGCGATTCAGATCTTATGTACGTAAATCCGATGGACACCGTGCTCGGAAGGGAAGGCTCACCGTACATGATCGTGTTGTCGCCCGATGGACAACATATCCGCTCATCCGGGTACTGGCAGGTCGACGAAAAATATCTCACTCAGCAACGGGTTCATTTCGGTGTAGGACGTCGGTTCAATTCAAGTAATGGCCAGTTCTCTTACTTCGCCGAGAGGAATGGAAATGTGACGATGCTGGGTTACATGTCATCCGGGAGCGCGGACAGCATTACACCACTCCGTGGGATACAGGATCGTTACGCCGGCGGGGAGTCCGACATGTTCCTGGTTCGCACCCGCATCCCCGGCTGCGAACTGCTCACCTGCTCGATGGAAATGTCTGACAGCATCGTGCGTCCCGTCTGGCCGAGGATCGTCGTTCCCGAAAGCTTCGAGATCTCCGTCGACGTCCGCAATTTCGATCCGTCCCGTTCCGCACGCGATATCGAATGCGTGCTCACTCTCCCGCCGGGCCTGCTGCCGGATCCCGCGTCTCAGCCGCTGCGAAAGTCGCTCGGACCGCGAAGGCTCGGTCCGGGTGAGTCGGAGACCTTCACTTGGCAGGTACGGATCGACACCACGGCGCTGACGGGCGATGGACTGTGGGTGGATGCGATGGTGTACTACCAGGACGCCGATGTTGGTACCGACGGCGCTCCGAAGGCTTCGCCCTGTTCGTTCTACATTTCCATCGTCCGCCCGCGGCCGGCATTCACCTGCCGCCTCGATGCGCCCGACACGCTCGATGTGGACGCGTCCGGCGGGCGGTATTCTCCCAGCCCTTTCCCCGTCCATTTCGAGCTGACCAACGACAGCGATTTCCCATTTCCTCTTTCGCGTGTCGGACTGCATTTCGGCAACGGCATGGGCGTCGAACCCGCGCCGCCGGCATCCCGTTTCCTGTCCGCCGGGACACTCGCCCCGGGCGCGAGTTTCCAAGGCGACTGGCAGGCCGACGCGACGCGGCTCCCGAGTTCCAGAGTGGTGCACATAACCGTCATGGGCCAGGATGAAGCCGGGAACCTGTTCCCACTCTGCGATGGGGAAATCATCATCCGCCCCATCGATCCGCTGCGTTGCGCCTCACTGGAAGAGAGCACGGTGCGATTCAATCCGAGGACGGGACTGTTCGACCCGGTGGATGCGCTCGCGCGCCTGCGCCTGTGGCATGAGATCGACACCCTGCTCCCCGATGTGACCGTGACTGCCGACCTCTCGGCCTGCCGTGTGCTCGAACTGAAACCGGGTGAGACCCCTCAACGAAGCATTCCCCAGATGCTTCGTGCCGTGACGCACACGCTGGATTGGACACTCACGGCCGCCTCCGGTCCCGCCGGGGACCGCGTCGATACCGTGCGGTTTCATGCCGCTGCGGGTGGCGGCGCATGGACGCGAAGTTGCGAACAGACATTCCGCATCCGCGTCATCGACAGTCATCTCGAGTGCGCGATACAACTGCCTGCGTCCCTCTCCGCCGCGAAGGTGCAGTCACGAACGCCGGTGCTGCTCGAATACACTCTCACCAACACAGGCACGGTGCCGGTGAACGTCGACCGGCTGGAACTCGCGATGGATCCGCTTGATTCCGGACTCGATGCTCTTGATCCCATTACACTGCCCGGTGCGCAGATCGCCGCGGGCGCGACGCTGCCGTGGTACCTGCGACTGCGCGCGGCGATATGGCGCGAGACGCGATCGGTTCATTGCACCGTGACTGCGTACGGGCAATCCTCCATCGGTACCGATTCGGTGCTGTCGCGCTGCGATGCCGCCATTGAAATCGAAGGCGTGGACGGACTGCGCTGCGCCATCACGGCAGCGGACAGCGTGCGATTCGAGCGCGACAGTCTGCGGTATAGTCCGAATCCGGTTCCGGTGACGATGGACCTCTCCAATGTGCTCGACACCGATGAGAGCGCTGTCGAGGCGGAGATCGATCTCACCGGCGCCCCGCGATTCAAACTCGCGGGTGGAGAGGACGCGAAAAAAGTCCTCGCGGGCATCGACAGCCAATCCCTGGGATCATTCACCTGGCTGCTCGTGCCGGAGGCCGCCACGACCGGGGACAATCAGGATATCATCATCCGTTATCGGAGCTCGGAACAAGGGCTGTGGAAGGAATGCGGCGCCTCGGTGTTCGTCGCCGCCTGGCCCGAGATCGCCGAGGTGCGCTGCGCCACGGCGGGACACGACTCGCTCTTCGCCGACGCAGCCTACGAAGCCATCGTACCCGAACCATTCCAGGTTTCGTACACGGCGACCAACAGCGGCACGCTTCCGCTCACCGGCTGCGAGGCCGCGATCGTGCTGCCTCCGGGCTTTGCGCTCGCGGGATCGGACAGTATCCAATCCTTTGGCACCAGTGTGCCGGGCTCGCTCGCACCGAACGAAAGCGCGACGCGCTGGTGGACCCTCACGACCGACGACCGGCTTCAGAATTTCGGTGCGAAGGACATCACCTGGCAGTGGAGCAGCGACCAGCAGGGCAGCACGAACGGCTGCGCGCATGTCGTGCAGGTAAGTCCCGATCCGTCATCGGGCATCGTGCTCACACCGCTGCGGCTGTTCTTCGAAGCTGAACTCGGCGGCGCATTGCCACCGGCGCAACCGGTGCGGTTGTGGACCGGCGGGGGACTCTCGATACCTTGGACGGCGGTATCCGACACCTGGTACATGGACATCGATCCCGAGGCCGGCGATCGCCCGGGAGAAATTGCCGTGCGACCGAACACCACCATGCTGAACAAGGGCCTTCACACGAGCACGCTCACCATCGGTGGTGCGGCGGGAAATCTTCCCCGACGCATCGCGGTGGAATACCAGATCACGAACCTGACGGATGTCGGCGATCGTCCTTCCGTTCGGTCCATCGCATTCGGACCGGTATATCCGCATCCAATACCGCTTGCGGGCGAGGCACGACTGCGATTGCGGAATCCTCGCATGCTGCCGCTGCGCGTGACGCTGCACGACCTGCTGGGGCGCGAGCGGGCCATTCTTCGCGAGGGGATGACGTCGGAGAACGAAGTCCTGTATCTCCGTCCGGCCGCTCTCGGCCTTTCGCCCGGTAATTATCTGCTTCGTGTGCTCTCGTCCGATGGACAGCAGTCCCTGTTGGTGACAGTGGTTCGGTAGCCGGGACATACGTAGTGGCTGAAAACGACGCCGCCTTCCGGAATGCCCGGAAGGCGGCGGTTGCGTTTCGGTGGACGCGGTTCCCCGCGTGGGTCGGAGGTCTCTACTTGTTTTCCGCCATGAATTTTTCCATGAACTTCGCGAGCGCCTCGACGCTGGCGACCGGGCAGGCGTTATAGATCGATGCGCGGCAGCCGCCGACCGAACGGTGTCCCTTGAGCCCGAACATCTTCTGCTTCTTCGCCTCGCCGATGAACTTCTCTTCCAACTCCTCGCTCGGGAGACGGAAGGTCACGTTCATCAGTGAACGGTCTTCCTTCACGACCGTGCCCTTGTAGAACTCGGGGTAGGCATCGAAGATATCGTAGAGCAACGCCGCTTTCTTCTCGTTGCGCGCCTGGATCACATCGAGTCCGCCTTCGTTCTTGATCCACTCGAAGGTCTTGCCGACCACGTAGATCGGGAACACCGGCGGCGTGTTGAACATCGATTCCTTCGCCACATGCGTCTTGTACTTGAGCATCGTCGGGATATCGGATTTCGCCTTCTCCTCCACCCATGCTTTCTTCACGATGACCAGGGTGACGCCGGCGGGACCGAGGTTCTTCTGCGCGCCCGCGTAGATCAGGCTGTACTTCGAAAAATCAAGCCGGCGGCTGAGTATGTCCGAGGACATGTCGCAGACGAGCGGCAGCTTCCCGACATTGGGCGTGGTCTTGAATTCCGTGCCGTAGATCGTGTTGTTCGAGGTGTAATGCACATAGTCGGCATCGGCCGAAAACACCGGATTTTTCGGGATGTAATTGAACTTGGCATCTTCGGATGAGGCGACGACCACGGTCTCGCCCATCATCTTCGCTTCCTTGATCGCCTTCGACGCCCACTCGCCGGTGTTGATGTAGTCGGCCTTTGTGCGCAGGAAGTTCATCGGCACCATGGCGAACTGCAGGCTCGCGCCGCCGCCGAGGAAGAGGACGGCATACTCGTCCGCCGACAGACCCATGATTTCCAGAGCGTCCGCCTGCGCTTTCTGCACGACCGCGTCGAAGTCCTTCGAACGGTGGCTGATTTCCAGGATTGACATGCCAAGTCCGGCAAAATCGTAAGCTGCTTCCTTTGCGGCTTCGATGACGGGCACGGGGAGGACCGCCGGGCCGGCAAAGAAGTTGTGTGCGCGCGTAGCCATTGTAGACTCCTGAAAGAAATTGAATTGATCGAATAAGAACCTGTCGGACCGAATACGCGGCCCGTCTGTAAACATACTGATCTTTCCCGACATCGCCATACGGTTATCCTGTTTGTCCCTGCACCCCATTTTTACTACCTTTGTGGACAGTCGGGATTGAGACCTGAAACGACGGTAGTCGTCCCTCGGGGATGTCGCCCGGGCCTCTCCCGTATTTCGTATTTCACAACATCAGACGTGGAGTTCGTCATGAAGATCCTCATCACCGATGGTATCTCGGACAAAGGCGCAGCTATCCTGCAGAATGCCGGACACGAGGTCGTGCAACAGAAACTCACTCCCGAGGAACTCCTTCAGGAAATCGGCAAGTACGATGCGCTGATCGTGCGCTCCGCCACGAAGGCGAAGCAGGACGTGATCGACGCGGGCAGCAATCTCAAGGTCATCGGACGCGGTGGTGTGGGACTCGACAACATCGACGTCCCCTACGCGAAGAGCAAGGGCATCAAGATCGTCAACACCCCGGGTGCGTCGTCAATTTCCGTCGCGGAACTCGCGATCGCGCACATGTTCGCGATCTGCCGCTTCGTGCATATCAGCAACGTGCAGATGCGCGGCGGCGCGTGGCCGAAGAAGGAATACAGCAAGGGCATCGAGCTGACGGGGAAGACGCTCGGCATCTTCGGCTTCGGAAACATCGGAAAGGAAACCGCGAAGCGCGCGCTCGGGCTCGGCATGAAGGTCGTCGCGGTGGATCCCTTCGTCAAGCAAACGGATATGGATGTCCGGCTCGTGAGCAAGGACGAGCTCCTCGCCCAGGCCGATGTGATCAGCCTGCACATTCCCTTCATCAAGGAGGAAGGTCCGACCATCGGCGCGGCGGAGTTCGCGAAGATGAAGGACGGCGTGCTGCTCGTCAACTGCTCCCGCGGCGGCGTGGTGGTTGAAGCGGACCTCGTCGACGCGCTCAACTCGGGCAAGGTGCGCGCCGCCGGCGTCGACGTCTTCGCCAACGAGCCGGTCACCGAGGCGCAGTCCGCGCTCATCAACCATCCGAACGTATCGGTCACGCCGCATATCGGCGCTTCGACCGTCGAAGGTCAAGGCCGCGTGGGCGTGGAAATCGCCGAGCGCGTGATCGAAGCACTGAAGTCATAACGAACACGGAACACAGAGCAAAGCATGGCAACATTTCGTCCGTTCCGGGCCTACCGCCCGAAACCAGAACTCGCCGCGGAAGTCGCCGCGAAACCGTATGACGTATTGAATTCCGACGAGGCCCGCGCGGAAGTCGCGGGCCATCCCCTTTCCTTCCTCCACGTCGGCAAGCCGGAAGTGGACCTCGATCCTTCCATCGATCTGCACGATCCGCGCGTCTACGAGAAAGGCAGGGAGAATCTGCACAAGCTCATCGACGAAGGCGTCCTCTTCCAGGATTCCAGACCGTATATCTACCTCTATGCCCAGACCATGGGCGACCATACACAGTACGGGCTCGTCGGCTGCGCCGCGGTCGAGGAGTACTGGAACGACACGATCAAGAAGCATGAGCACACGCGCAAGGACAAGGAGGAGGACCGCTCCAACCACGTGCGCGTCACCAATGCGCATACGGGACCGATCTTTCTGACTTACCCTGATCATCCGGGCATCGACGCCCTCGTCGACGCGGTGCGCGTGCAGTCTCCCGCGACGGACCATGTCGCCGCCGACGGCATCCGTCACCAGACCTGGGTGATCGACGACGAGGAGATGATCGCGCGGCTGCAGGAGCTGTTCGCGACGGTGCCGAACCTCTACGTCGCCGACGGGCATCACCGCTCCGCGGCAGCGGCGATCGTGGGGCGCGAACGCGCCGCGGCCAATCCGCGGCATCGCGGCGACGAGGAATACAATTTCTACCTCGCCGTCGTCTTCCCCGCCGGCCAGCTCCGGATCATGGATTACAACCGCGTGGTGAAGGATCTCCATGGTTTGAGCGAGACGGAATTCCTGGCCCGACTGCAGGAGCGGTTCACGATACTGCCTGCGAAGGGCCAGGTTCATCCTCCGCGGAAGGGGACCTTCGGCATGTACATGAAGGGCGCATGGCATCTGCTGGAAGCCGATGCAGCGCTGCTCGAGAACGCCGATCCGGTCCAGCGGCTCGACGTGGCGATCATGCAGAACCACATCCTCCAACCGATTCTCGGGATCATGGATCCGCGAACGGACAAGCGCATCGATTTCGTCGGCGGCATCCGCGGACTCGGTGAACTCGAGCGCCGCGTCGATTCCGGCGAAATGACGGTTGCCTTCAGCATGCATCCGACTTCGATCGGGGAACTGATGGCCATCGCCGACGCAGGCAAGGTCATGCCTCCTAAATCGACCTGGTTCGAGCCCAAGCTCCGCGACGGACTCTTTGTGCATTTCCTCGATTGACCGCGACATCGAAATGCAAATGGGCGCACCGGAATCCGGAGCGCCCATTTTTATTCAACGAAATTCACCGCGTGCCACCTGCGAGTTCCCGCCGATGCCAGGTCCCAGGGCTTACGCCCTGGGCCGATGTGTCTCGTTAATCTGTGTCCCTACCGTCCTACCGTCCCTTCCGTCCCTTCCGTCCCTTCCGTCCCTTCCGACCCTACCGTCCCTTCCGTCCCTACCGCCCCTACCATCCCTACCGCCCCTACCGCCCCTACCGTCGCGTCCGTGCCGCCCACCGGGCGAACCGATCGGGAAACCGGACGCCCGGTGGTTTCAAATTTGAATGTCGGATACGATTGTCCGTGATTTCGATCACGGTGGTTCGCCTCTACCATCCCTACCGTCCTGCCCGCCGGGCGAACCGACCGGGGAACCGGACGCCCGGTGGTTTCGAATTTGGATATCGGATACGGATGTCCGTGATTTCGATCACGGTGGTTCGCCCCTACCGTTGCGTCCGTCCCGCCCGCCGGGCGAACCGATCGGGAAACCGGACGCCCGGTGGTTTCGAATTTGGATCTCGGATACGGATGTCCGTGATTTCGATCACGGTGGTTCGCCCCTACTTTCGGAGCGTGTATCGAATCGACGGCGGTTCGATTCGGAGGACTTTCAGTTCCGTAGGGAGCCGCAGCAGGGGCACGATACTCCCGGAGGTGTCCGCCACGATATCCTCGAATTCCACTTCCGCGATGATGTCCTGAGCGCCGTAGAGCGAAAGCACGTTGACGCCCCCCCGCACCGAAACGTCGATTGTATGCTGGCCGAGCAGCACCTCACGGTCAGCCGGCACATTCAGCAGATGCACGCGGACATCGCGGAACCACATGTCGGCCAGCTGTTCAATGGGGATATAAAGGGTCACTTTATCGACATCGTAGCGGACGACGCCCGGCAGCGAATCCGACACGGACAGCTCTTCCGCGACCGGCAGCGAGAGATCGGAATAGCTCCGCGCCTGTACCGGCCATGAATCGATGCCACGCAGGATACGCTCCGCGCCCCGCAGCGTCACGGAATCAGGAGTGATCTGGGGTTCGCGCACGAGCCCGAATCCTTCGGTGAAGCTCAGAGCGAGCGAATGGAGACGCAAGGGGACGCGTTTCTTCATGAACTTGTCGATGTGGATGAACAGGGTGTCCGGATAGACACGCAGTGCGGTCACCCCCGCGGGGAGCTGCATCATCTCATTCAGGGAACGGTTCGTCAGGATGATTCCCTCGTGCATGCGATGGCCGGGAATCTCGAACGCGGTCTGCTTGCCCGCGTTCATGAACAGGAGCTGCCAGCCGTCCGCCTGCAACAGAACGTCGACGGTCTTCGGCAGCGGTTTGACGAGCGCGATCTCGTCGGGCATGCTGCTGACCGTCAGCGGAACATCGAAATGTGTCCGGTAGGTCCCGCTCATCGTCACGGAAAACCAGAACGCCGCGGCGACGAGGAACGATCCGATCAGGATGTGATAGCGGCCTTTTTTCACGATGGAATGCACCTCGCAGATCTACGCACTTCTGAATCAGAAGCGAAGGGGGCGCGTTGGCCGATGGATGCCTGCCGGGAGAATCGGCCGCACGCGAACCCGACATCGACAATACCAATTCCCGGCATCGAAGTCAAGCCGGGACAGCGGCACTCCGCCGCGCACGGTGACGCACGGATTCGGACAGCAGACGCGGACGCATCCGCCCGGGGAGAGATTTCGTCAGATGAGGATTTGCGAGACGATCCCGCCGATCGTGATGGCCAGCACGAGGCTTCCGATCCAGATGGTGATACCCTGTCGGAGACCGCGCTCCTTGAGCATGACCATCAGTGACGCGACGCAGGGCACGAAGAGTGTGATCGTGACCAGCGCGGCGATGGTTTGATATGGATCGAGCCCGAGGTGATACAGTCCGGCAGCGCCGAAATCACGCCGCACGAGCCCCATGACAAAGGCCGTCGACGCTTCCCGCGGAAGCTGCAGCCAGCGCACGACCAGGGGCTCGAGTCCGTCCATGATCCATACGAGCGCGCCCGTGATCTGCAGGATTCCGACCGTGAGCGCGCCGATGAAGAACCATGGACTCGCTTCCTTCATGAAGAACCAGGTTTTGTACAGCGTCTTCTTTACGACGTTGTCCACCTGCGGAATCCGCATCATCGGCAGATCGATCAGAAGCGGTGACGTTTCTCCCGGGAGGCTGCGGTTCATCACCGTGCCGACGAGCACGAGGAAACCGAATATGACTCCGGTGTAGATCAGCGTCGCGTTGAGTCCCGCCGTCGCGAGCAGCGCCGCGATGACACCGAGCTGCGCCGAGCAGGGAATGGCGAGCTGCAGGATCGTTGTCGCGATCGTTTTTTCCCGCTGCGTCCCGAGCAGCCGCGTGGTGATCGTCGCCATCGTGACGCAGCCGAATCCGAGGATGAGGGGAATGATGGCGCGGCCGTTGAGACCGATGAATCGCAGCAGGCGGTCGACCAGCGTCGCGAGACGCGGCAGATAGCCGCTGTCCTCGAGCAGCGAGAGGGCGAAATAGAATCCGACCACGAGCGGCAGCAGGAGGAAGAGCAGATAGGTCAGCGTCATCGTGAGGGCGCCGAATTCCCCGAAAAAAAGCGTGATCCAGGGATTGTCGAAGGTGAAGGTGTATTCGGCATCGCGCCCCGCCGGATACGCGCGGGCTTCGGCCCAGCGCGCATAGCCCTCCTTCGTTCCCTCGTCGAAACGGAAAACGCGGTTCTCCGTCACCTCCCCTTCGGCATCGAGGATATCCACGTTCACCGTGGTCGCCGCGCCGTGCGCCACCCAGGATTTGACGTGGAACTCGACGATCTGTTTGCCGACGGTATTCTCCGTGAAGTCCACCACGTCCTGCGCCACGAACACGCCGATGAATAAGTAAAGTGCGTAAAGCACGACCCCGAGGATCGGGAATCCGAACACCGGACTGACCGACCAGCGGCCGAGCAGCGAGGCCATGCGCTTCCCCGCTTCGATATCCGTCACGGCGTGCTGCAGGACGCGGTTGACGCGGTTGCGCCGGTCGATGTAGATCTCCTCGCGCCTGCTCGGATCGGCGGCTGTGATCCCGTGCCGCTGCGCCACCAGCTCATCACCTTCGAGCACGAGCAGCGCCTCGGACTGCGAGCCGACCAGGGCAAGCATGGAATGCAGCTCGGCGTGCAGCGCGCGGTTCTGCCTGCCCTCACGCGCCTTCACGGCCAGATCGTGGATGGACTCGAGTCCTTTCTTTTTCACGGCCACGGTCCCGACGACGGGAATGCCGAGATCTTCCTCCAGCGCCTGCAGATCGATGGAGATCTTGTGCCGGCCGGCTTCGTCGAGCATGTTGACGATGAGTCCGACGCGCTTGCCCATGTCGATCAGCTGCTGCGTCAGGAAGAGGTCCCGCTCGAGATGCACGGCATCGACGATATTGAGGATGATGTCGCCGTTGAGGATGATGTCCCGCGCCACGCGCTCCTCGTCGTTGAACGACGAGACGCCGTAGATGCCCGGGGTGTCGAAGAGTTCGTAATGGAGGTACGAGGCTTTCGATACTTCAATCGTGGTTCCCGGGAAATTCGAGACGTCCACATACAGACCGCTCAGGTAGTTGAACACGACGGATTTCCCAACATTGGGATTGCCGACGAGCACGATTTTCGGCTTGAGCGGGTCGGTAGGAAGCGCATCGGTGCGCAGATGCTTGTGGGGCTTGTGCTGTATCGTAAGCTCGGTCATGTCTGCGAGGCCGTTTCTTGGGAATGAGGAATCAGCAGTGATGAAACAAATCGGCGGCGGACCGACGGTTCAGCGGAACGATATCGGCTCAGCAGCGGCTTATTTCGATGCTGCGAGCCAGGTCGCCGCTGAGCGCGACCTCCTGTCGGCTGAATGCGAGAATGATCGTGCCCCCCGGGAGGCGCTCCATGCAGGAGACGACAGCCCCTTCCATCAGTCCGATGCGGATGAACTGCGAGCGGATTTCGCCCACGGGCAGATGCTCGATGCGGGCGCGCATCCCTTTCGCCAGAGCGCTGAGCTTCATGCCGTCGCGCCCTTCCGCTCCTGGCAGTCCCGGCAGACGCCATAGATATGGAGCACCGTGTTCTGGAATCCGTACTTCATCGAGGTCGCGGCATCACGCGCGAATCGCTCGACGCGCTTGTCGACGAACTCCTCGATCTTCCCGCAGACACGGCAGATGATGTGATGGTGGTGCTCGCTGCCGAAGACGATTTCGTACCGCGCCAGGCGTTCGCCGAAACGGTATCGCGCGACGATGCCGCAGTCGGTCAGCTTGTCGAGCGTGTTGTAGACGGTCGCACGGGAAACCTTGCTGCCCGCGTTCTTCATGCGCAGAAACAGCTCGTCCGCGTCGAAATGTCCGTCGCAGTGCAGCACCGATTCGAGGATCTCGAAACGCTCGGGGGTGATGCGATACTGATTGCGCTTGAGGTACTGTGTGAAAAAATCTTTGGGATCGGGTGTTTTCATGGTTTATTTAGATATAATCTAAATAGAAGATACGAGAATTCCCGCTCCGACGCAAGGAAAAACGACAATGCTGTGCGAAAAAATCATTATCTATCCACCCGCACGGGGGGACGGCCGCCTCGGCATCGCGCCCGCGTGGCCGAGGTGTGGCCAAGGCGTGGCCAAGGCGTAGCCAAGGCGTGGCCAAGGCGTGGCCAAGGTGTAGCCAAAGCGTGACCAGGGAGCCGGAGCGATCACAGCCTCAGCCGGTCATTCCACCCGCGTCCAAGTCTGGCTGCGGCCGATGAGCGAGATACCGATGTATCCGCGAACGTCGAGGGTCTTGCCGTCCTCGCTCAGGGTCATTTTGGAACTGTAGGTTTTCCCATTCTTCGGATCGTAAATCTCCCCGTCTTCCCAGACCCGATCCTCATCGTACTCGAAATCCCGCAGCATCTCGAGTCCGATGACAGGGCGGTTGCGCAGGTTTTCCTCGGAATTCTCTTTATCCAGCTTGGGCTTGCCGCGGGCGTCGTTCGGCTCCTTCAGCCAGACGATCTTCCCGAAATACTTATTGCCTCTCTTGAAGATCTGGACCTTCGCCTTTTTGTCCTGGACGAGCCAGTTCCCGACCACCCAATCCGCCTCGGATGTCTGGGCGACGGCGGTCAGCGACAGCGAAAACACGTACGCGGTCAGCAGCAGAAGCGAACATCTTATCATTTCAGCCCTCGATGTTGGGAAATTTCTGAAGTGCATACGGCAGAGTATGGCGATAAAATACCACTGTACCGGCAGCAGTGCAATTCATTTCTGATCGACAGCTCCGATTCTCTTGCCCGATTCGTCTTGCAGCGCTATCTTGTATCATGGCTGACCGCATGGATGTCATCAATAAAATCAAAGGGAAAGCAGTTCTGGCGCCCATGCTGGCGACGACCGATATCCCGTTCCGCGCCGTGTGCAGGGATTTCGGCGCCGCGCTGACGTTCACGGAAATGGTCAGCGCCGCGGGTATTCTGCGCGCGGCATCGCATTCCTATCGCAACGCCGTGTTCACCCCGGACGAGCATCCCATCGGTATCCAGCTCGTGGCCGCCCATCCCGACGACGCCGCGGCGGCGATCCGTGAACTCCTGCCTCTCAAGCCGGACCTTTTCGACATCAACTGCGGCTGTCCGAACGAGAGGATCTGCGAGGCAGGCGCGGGGGCGCGGATTCTCGACGACCTGCCCCGACTCACGCGCGTCATCCGTGCCGCAGCCGACGCCTCTTCGGTCCCGGTCTCGGTCAAACTCAGGATGCGGGGAAACGATACGCGGCAGACCGCCCGCGATGTCGTGCGCGCCGCGGAGGATGGCGGTGCCGCATTGATCACACTCCATGCGCGCACGCGCAGCACGCCCTACGACGTGGCGGCGCGCTGGGACTGCATCCGCGACGCTGTCGACACCGTCGCCGTTCCCATCGTGGGCAACGGCGACATCTTCTCCTCGGCGGACGCCCGCCGCATGATGCGGGAAACCGGTTGTGTCGCGGTCATGGTCGCGCGCGGCTGCCTCGGCACGCCCTGGATATTCCGCGATATCTCCGAGGATTCTGACTGCGGAATCACGGATCACGCACCGGACGCGGCCGCGATGCGGACTCTTGTGACCTCGCATCTCGAAAACCTCCTCGGCGAATACGGAGCCATCCGTGCGCTTCCCCGCCTGCGCAAGCACGCGCTCTGGTATGCCCGTCATTTCGACGGCGCCGCCAACCTGCGCTGGGAACTGTTTGCCGGCGACGATTCGGGGATGCTGATCGCGGCGGTGCGCCGGTTCTTCAGCGACGACCGCCGGCGCATGGCCGCGGATGACCCTCTGCTCCTCGGCACGGAACAGCGCTTTCGCGACCGCGTGCTGTACTGGATGACGCAGCCGGTGGTGACCGAAGGCTGAACTCCCGCCGCAACCCGCGATCCGATTTTCCGTATCTTAGTCTTTCCATCCCCTTCATCAGGGAATTTCATGCTCCAGGTACAACAACTTCGAAAGGACTTCACCGGCATCCGCGCGGTGGAAGACGTCTCCTTCACGGTGAAGGAGGGGCAGATATTCGGACTTATCGGTCCGAATGGCGCGGGGAAATCCACGACCATACGCATGATCATGGACATCATCCAACCCGACACCGGACGGGTGTTCATCGACGGACGACCGATGAGCGAGGATATGAAAAACCTCATCGGCTATCTGCCCGAGGAACGCGGGCTCTACCGCAAGAACAAGCTCGGCAATGTCATCGCGTATTTCGGCTCGCTCAAGGGACTTCGCCCCGACGAGGCGCGCGAGAAAGCGCGCCCCCTGCTCGAGCATTTCTCGCTGACCGGGTATGAGAAGCGGAATGTGGAGGAACTCTCGAAGGGCAACCAGCAGAAGGTGCAGTTCATCATCGCGATCCTCCATGAGCCGCGCCTGCTGGTGCTCGACGAACTCTTCACCGGCCTCGATCCCGTCAATCAGGTTCTGATGAAGGAGGCCCTCCTCCAGCTCAGGAATGACAACCGCGCGATCATTTTTTCGACGCATCAGATGGAGCAGGCGGAGAAGCTCTGCGATGAGCTGCTCATGATCGATAAGGGACGCACAGTCCTGTATGGCTCGCCTTCAGCGATCAAGCAGCAGTACGGCAAGAACGCCCTGCATGCGGAATTCACGGGCGACGGGAATTTCCTTCGCGAACTGCCGGGTGTCCTTTCCGTGGACCTGACGCAGCACTACGCGGAGATGGAACTCGAGACGGGGACGGACACCAACGCAATCATCGAGGCGATGCTCCCTCGGCTCGAGCTTCGGCAGGTATCGCGCGTCGAACCATCGCTGCAGTCAATCTTCATTGACATCGTCGGGAAAGACCGGGCCGATGAAGACACAGCCACCGGGGCGGAAACCTCCGCACCGGCGAGACGGCCGATGATCATGAAGCACCCGAAGCTGCGGAAGCAGTTCTTCAACAGCGTCCTCTTTCTCGTCGTCGCCGGGGTGCTTTCGCTCGAACTTCGGCACGGATTCGCGGCCATGCCCGCGCTCTTCGTGCTGATCGCATTGGCGGGTTCGCTGTTTTCCTTCCTGCGCTTTTCGCGGCTGAAGCGTGAACTCCAGTATGGCGAGCGGTTGCCGGAGGAGGAAGCATGATGATCATCACGACCAAGGCCTTCCGCGTCGCGCGCTGGGAATTTATCGAGCGCGTCAGGACGAAGAGCTTCCTGATCGGGCTCTTCCTCATGCCCGCTGTCATGGCGATCTTCACTCTCGGTCCCGCAATGCTTCAGAACACGCTCGAGGATGCGGAAGCACAGGTCCTCGCCGTGCACGACGGCACCGGTGTCGTCCTTGATTCGCTCGAGGCCTCGCTGCGGCGCGGACCGCTGCTCGACGGCGGAAAGCCGAAGTACAAGGTCGAACGCATCGCGTTGGACGGCAGGAATGTGCAGACGATAAAAGCCGACCTCGACACCGCGCTGCTGCGCGGTCACATCTGGTCCGCCATCGTGATCCCCCCCTCCGCGCTCGATTCCCACAGCGTCGAATTCCGCTCGCTCAACGTCTCCGACGTCGAGGCGACGACGATGCTGGAGCGGCGCATCTCCGACATCATCAGCGAATACAAGCTCACGCACGCGGGCTTCGATCCCGCGCGGGTGGACGAACTGACCGAGCCCACCGCCATGCGCACCGTGCGTGTGTCCGAGGAAGGCGAGGAGGAATCCGGGTTCCTCGAATCCTTCGGCCTTTCGTATGTGTTTCTCATCCTGCTGATGATCATGATCCTCACCTCGGGACAGATGCTCGTGCGCAGCATGGTGGAGGAGAAGAGCAACCGCATCGTCGAGGTCCTCGTCTCCTCCTGTTCGCCAATGGATCTCATGTTCGGAAAGATCATCGGGATCAGCCTGCTCGTGCAGGTGCTGTTCTGGGCGGTGATCGGTATCGCGCTTGTGGTTCTCGCGGATATCGACAACCTCCCGCTCGACAACCTGGGACTCATGCTGCTGTATTTCGTCCTCGGATTCCTGTTCTTCGCATCGGTATTCGTCGCGTTCGGTTCGCTCGCCTCGACCGAGCAGGAAGCACAGCAGATGACCGGCTATCTCAGCATGCTGCTGATGCTGCCGATCGTCATCGCATTCATGGCTA
>CAZWNO010000007.1:21910-32132 GCA_964635845.1 uncultured Chromatiales bacterium | reverse complement strand
ATGCAGAGCCCGAACAATCCCGTGCTGATTGTGCTCACGATGATTCCCCTGCTCACCTCGCAGATGATGTTCATGCGACTGCCGATCACCACGCCGCCCGCGTGGGAGATTGCTTTGAGTCTGTCGATACTCGTACTTTCCATCATCGCCGTCACCTGGATCGCGGGAAAAATTTTCCGCACGGGCATCCTGCTCACCGGGAAGCGGCCCAGTCTCGACGAAATCTATCGATGGATCCGCTCGTGAGGCACCCGTGAAACATCTGCTGTTCGTCCTCGCCCTTATCATCTTCGTCGTGATCGCCCTTCGCATCCTGTACTGGGCGGTCTCCAACGTACTCATCATCGCCGTCGTCGCGGCGGTCGTCTATTTCGGCGTCCGCATGCTGCTCGGCCGCCGGAACAGCGGCGCACAACCATGAACAAACCCATCGTGGCGATCGTCGGACGTCCCAACGTCGGGAAGTCCACCCTTTTCAACCGCATCGTGGGGACGCGGCAGGCAATAGTGCATGACGAGCCCGGTGTCACACGCGACCGTCATTACGCCGAGACGGACTGGGCGGGGCGCGAATTCGTGCTCATCGACACGGGCGGCTACGTCCCTGCTTCGGAGGATGTGTTCGAGCGCGCCATCCGCGAGCAGGTGCGGCTTTCGATCGAAGAAGCGGCCGTGATCGTGTTCGTGGTCGATGGACAGAATGGATTGATCCCGATGGATATGGAACTTGCCGAGATGCTGCGCCGCAGTGCGAAAAAAGTCATCCTCGCGGTCAACAAGATCGACAGCCAGAAGTGGGAGATGAATCCCGCGGAATTCTATGCGCTCGGCCTCGGCGATCCGCAGCCCGTGTCGGCCATCAGCGGCCGGGCGTCGGGCGACCTGCTCGACCTCATCGTCGAGGATTTTCCGGAAGCCCGGGAGGACGAACGGAGCGACCACCTGCGCCTCGCCATCATCGGCAGGCCCAACGTGGGAAAATCCTCGATCACGAACGCGCTGCTCGGCAGGGAGCGCTCCATCGTCACCGACGTGCCGGGCACGACCCGAGACTCGATCGATTCCACGTTCGAGTACGGCGGCCGCTCCGTCACGCTCATCGACACCGCGGGACTCCGCCGCAAAAGCAAGGTGAAGGAGAACATCGAGTTCTACTCCACCCTGCGCACGATCAAAAGCATCCAGCGATGCGATGTCGCGCTGTGCCTTCTCGACGGCAGCGAAGGAATGACGCATCAGGACATCGACGTCCTGACCGAAGCCGTGCGCTTCAACAAGGGCGTGGTGATCGCAGTCAACAAATGGGATATCGTCGAGAAGGATCACAAGTCCGCCGATCAGATCACGAAGGAAATCCATGCGCGCGTGAAAATGCTCGACTACATTCCGGTGATCTTCGTGTCGGCGCTGACGAAGCAGCGCGTGACGAAAGCGCTCGACCTCTGTCTCGAGGTGTATGAAGAGCGCAACAAGCGCGTACCGACCTCGGAGTTGAACGATCGTATCATCGAAATCCTCCGCGCCACACCGCCTCCCGCATCTCCCACCGGGAAACAGGTGAAGTTTTTCTACGCGACCCAGGTGCGCGAAGCCCCGCCGGTCATCGTGCTCTTCGCCAACGAACCGAAATACATCCCGGAGAGCTACAGGCGGTATGTCGAGCGGCAGATCCGTGAGATATGGGCTTTCAAGGGCGTGCCGTTGACCGTGCAGTTCCGCAAAACAAAACCGGACTGACCGCGACGGGGCGAGACACGCCCGTTATCTGCAGGACATCCCATCCGGGGCGAAATTTCACAGCTATCTTTTGTGTTAGTATGTAGACGACCGGTTTCGATTTCCACCGGCGCGCGATTCCACACGACATGGAGCAGTAATGGCGAGACAGCAGGAACAGCAACAGCGGCAGCAGGAACCGCAGTCCCCGCTGAAAAATTTTAACGTGTATCGATGGCTGCTCATCGCCTTCGCGCTGATATTCGCGCTGCAATTCTTCTGGAGCTGGAGCCGCCAGGGCTCGACCATTCCTTACAGTGCGTTCCGGGACATGGTCGCGGAGGGGAAGATCGCGAAAGTGGAGATCGATCAGGAATCGCTGACCGCCTACGGGCGCGGGGATGACGAGAAGAGTTCGGCGAAAAGCGGGCCCGCATACAGTGTCATCCTGCCGACTTCCGTTCCCGACGAGTCGCTCATGGCTCTGCTCGAGGAGAAAAACGTCACCGTTGTCGCCCTACAGGACACTTCTGAACTATGGAATAATATCATCTGGTTCGTGCTCCCGCTCGCTCTCATGCTCGGTTTCTTCTTCTTCATGAGTTCGCGCTTGCGGGGCGGAGGAGGCTCCGGTGGATTGCTGTCGATGGGCAAGATGAACGCGCAGTCCTACACGAAGGAGAAAGTGAAAACCACGTTCGACGATGTGGCGGGATCGAAGGAGCAGAAGGAAGCCCTGTTCGAGGTGATCCACTTCCTGCGGCGTCCGCAGGACTTCCACCGTCTCGGAGGACGTGCGCCGAAAGGTGTGCTCCTGGTCGGACCTCCGGGCACGGGCAAGACGCTGCTGGCCCGCGCGATCGCCGGCGAGGCCGGCGTGCCGTTCTTCTCGATCAACGGCTCGGAATTTATGCAGCTCTTCGTCGGGGTCGGCGCCAGCCGGGTCCGCGAACTCTTCGCCACGGCAAAGAAAAACGCCCCATGCATCCTTTTTGTCGACGAGATCGATTCCATCGGACGCCGCCGCGGAGGCATCCAGGGTTTCTACGGTGGCGGCGCCAGCGAGATGGAGCAGACCCTCAACCAGCTGCTCTCGGAGATGGACGGCTTCGAACCGAACGAGGACGTCATTGTCATGGCGGCCACCAACCAGCCCGACGTGCTCGATCCCGCGCTGCTGCGTCCCGGCCGCTTCGACCGGCGCATCGTGGTCGATCTGCCCAACCTCGCGGAACGCGAGGAGATTCTGGGTGTGCATGTCCGGAAAGTGCCTCTGGCGAAAGACGTGAGTCTGAAGGAAATCGCCCGCGCGACTCCCGGGAACTCAGGCGCGGACCTGCAGAATCTCGTCAACGAAGCCGCCATTCACGCGTCGAAGAAACGCAAGGAGCATGTCGAGCGGGAGGACTTCATGACCGCCCTCGATACGATCATGCTCGGACATGTCCGCTCGAGCCTCATCCTTCGGGAAGACGAGAAGCGCCGCACCGCCTACCACGAGGCGGGGCACGCGATGATCGCGAAGCTGACCCCCGACGCCGATCCCGTGACGAAGGTGTCGATCGTGCCCCGCGGGCGAGCCCTCGGCGTGACAATGCAGACACCGATCGACGAACGGCACAACTACACGGCCGATTACCTGCGCTCGCGGCTCACCGTGCTCTTCGGCGGACGCGCGGCGGAAGACGTCGTCTTCGGATCCATTTCCACCGGCGCGGAAAACGACCTCATGCATGCGACGACGCTCGCGCGAAACATGGTGGCACGATACGGCATGAGCGACGCTCTCGGGCATATGTCCCTCATGGATCCCTCGGGCGAAGCATACCTCGGCGACAATCCTTTCAGTCAACGCAACTTCAGCGAGGAAACCCTGCGACTCGTCGATGCGGAGACGCGCCGCATGATCGAAACCGCGTACAGGGAGGCGAGGACGATCCTCACCGAACAGCGCGAAACGCTCGATCTCGTTGCTGAAGCATTGCTGCTGAAGGAAATCCTGGAGGGAGAGGAACTCGAAGAGATCATCCGCGAGAAACGTATCCCCGCGCACTTGCTGGAAAACGGACAAAAATAGGCTATTGGCTATTGGCTATTGGCCGTTGGCTATTGGCTATCAGCCATTGCGCAGCAGCCGCGCGCCGAAGGCGCCGTCCATGCGGTGTTTCTGGGGGAAGCTCGCGAGGAAGCCCTCTTCGTCCACGACACGCGGGGGAAGAAAATGTCCCGCGTGCTCGAGCGTGAATTCGGGATGCGCTTCGAGAAAGGCCTTCACGATATTCTGATTCTCTTCCGGCTCGATCGTGCAGGTGCTGTACACGATCACGCCGCCGGGGCGCACGAGGCGGGCGGCGTTCTCCAGTATGGCGCGCTGCGTGACGGACAGTTTCTGTATGTCCTCCGGCTCGCGCTTCCATTTGATATCGGGTTTCTTGCTGAGCGTTCCGAGTCCTGAACAGGGCGCGTCGACGAGAATCTTGTCCGCCGGTTCCAGCACGATTTCCGTCGCATCCCCTTCCTGCGTCTCGATAATGCTCACGCCGTTGCGCTCGGCCGCCTGACTGATCAGGTTGAGCCGGACGTCGTACTTGTCCACAGCGACGATGCGTCCTTGATTCTGCATGTGCTCGGCGGCGTGCAGTGCCTTCCCCCCCGGCGCGGAACACAGATCGATCACGGTTTCGTCGGGCTTCGGAGCCAGCAGGTCGCCGACGAGCCCCGCGCTTTCATCCTGGATCGTGAAGTGTCCCTCGGTGAACAGCCGGCTATGCCGGATATTCGGGAGGTTGCGCACGGTCACGTAGTCGCGCATGTAGAAGCAGCGGCGGTAATCGATGCCGACCTCCACGAGTTCATCGACGAAGGTCTTGTAATCGATGCGCAGCGGATTGGGACGCAGCGTGAGGAACGGACGCATGTTGTTGGCCTTGCACAGCGACTCGGTTTCCTCGAACCCGTACCGCGCGTGCCATCGCTTGACGATCCAGGTCGGATGCGAATGCACCACCGAGAGGTACTGGAGCTCATCGTTCGTCGCCAGCGGATAGCGGATATTCTCAACATTGCGCGCGATGTTGCGCAGGAGTCCGTTCATCGTGTCGGCGAGCCGCTGGCCGCGATACTTCTTGACGAATTCCACCGCTTCGTTGACGGCGGCGTGGTGCGGGATACGGGTAAGAAAAAGGATCTGATACAGCGCGACGCGCAGCGCGTTGCGGACGTTCGGAGCCACTTTCGAATACTGGCCGTGATAGAAGCCGGTGAGCACCCAATCGAGCTTGGACTGGTTGCGGAGCACCCCGTGCACGAGTTCGTTGAGCAGCCTCTTGTCGGGGGGATTCAGATCGCCCGTCTCCAACTCGATGTCGAGCAGCTTGTCGAGATAGGCGTCCGTGCGCTCGACACGCGTGAGGATCTTCACGGCGATGCCTCGCACACCGACATACAGAGGTGGCAGGGAGTGGGTGTCGTTGTTCATGGCGTGTATGTTGTTCTGGATTTTACGATACGAACCGTCGCTGCTCGGAAGTCCAGGCGAAGACGTTGCGAAGCAGCTGGGTTTCATTTTCTGTCAGCACCTTGCCGCGGCGCCGCATCACGATTGCAGCCGTGGCGCTGAAACGTTCGAAATCATATTCCTGCAGCCCTGCTGCGCCGCCCCACGAGAAGCTGGGGAGGAATTTCGGCGGGAAATCCCCGCCGAACACGTTGCAGCCCACACCCACGACGGTGCCGGTATTGAACATGGTGTTGATGCCGCATTTCGAATGGTCGGCCATGATGGTGCCGAGAAAAGTGCGGCCGCTGTCGTACTCATGTCCTTCGAGCGTGACGCGGATCGTCGAGTAATTGTTCTTCAGATCACTGGTATTCGTATCCGCTCCCAGGTTCGTCCATGGTGCGAGATACGAGTGACCGACGAAGCCGTCATGCTGCTTGTTGGCATACGAGTGGAACACGCTGTCCTCGACCTCGCCGCCGACCTTGCACCACGGCCCGATGCACGTGTTGCCGTAAATCTTCGCGGCGACCTTGATGCGCGCATGCGGACCGACGTACGCCGGTCCCAGGACGACGGCCTGCGGCATGACGACGGCGCCGGTATCGATGACGACCGGTCCCTCGCTCGCGTCCAGCACGGCACCCGCGCCGATGCGGGCATCCGGACCGATGAAGATGCCGCCCATCCGTACGAGCTCCGCCGAGGCGGAGACCTGGGCGAGAGCGTCGATTTCCCCGAGCATGAAGAACTCCGCATCCGCATCGAGCATCATGGCATTGGCTCCGATCAGATCCCATGGATAGCGCAGGACCTCCGCATCGACCTGAAAAACAGGGGCG
This sequence comes from uncultured Chromatiales bacterium, assembly GCA_964635845.1. GTDB lineage: Bacteria > Bacteroidota > Ignavibacteria > SZUA-365 > SZUA-365 > SZUA-365. Next base: position 26,075 of record CAZWNO010000007.1, on the reverse strand, counting down.
GAAAAATCCGCTGGCGCGAAACCATGAGTGGCGGCCGGTGAAAGGACCTGCGTTCGGGAACGGGTAACGAGCGAGCGCTGGATCTCTTCCTGCAGCGCGGCGGAAACGACGGTGGCTGCGAGCAGTCTGTCGCCCGCGGCGAACAGCATATCCTCCCCGCGATGCTCGCGGATGGCATGGACCAACGGAGGACGCAGCAGAGCCGAACCGCTGATGTACAGGTCCGCGGCGGCTTCCGTATTCACGGGCATTCCGGATCGCTCCGCCATGGCTCCGGCCAGGCTGCTGCGTGTGCACAACAGCAGGCTCTCGCCCGCAAAATACTGCTGCACGCGTTCGCGGCCCGTGAAAATGCCGCATCGCAGATCGAAATCAGGATGAAGGTGCGTCAGGGGCAGAAGTGCGGATATCGAAAGATCTTCGAAAAGACAGATTGCCATGATTCACTGAGGATGACTTTCCCTATAATGTACGATACCGCGCGTCGAATGACAACAAGGAGCATGCGAAAAACTGGTTTCGGGATGAGCGTCGGCTGTTCCCGCCTGGGTAAGTTCCCGTCATCTCAGAAGATACTCTTCCTCGGCATAGAGTTTCATCTGGTACAGGAGGCCGCGAAGCATCTCGCGGTATTCCTCGATCTCCGGGGCCAGGCGCACCGTTTCCTTGTATTCGAAGAACGCATCGGCGAGGAGGCCTCTCCGCTCGAAGTAAATCGCGCGGATCAGGTGGAGCGTGACTTCGTCGGCGTTCATCTGTATCAGCTCATCATTGAGCCGGGCAAGCTCTTCCTGCACGACGGCGATCGTGTCGGCAGGCAGGATGCGGAAACTCTGGATGTCGCTCTCCATGCCGTCGGACATACGCGTGATGCGCCAGTGGTACTGCCGGTCGCTTTCGAGCGCGGTCTTGCCGCTTCCCTCGTAGCGGAATCGGCTGTCCTGCAGCGTCGCACGCGTGACGACGTCGAACGAATCGTCGAGCAGGACGAATTCGTATTTCCCCGCCTGGTCGGCGTCGACCCATTCGAATACCGGTTCCTTCGTCATGACCTGGTATTTCGGGAAGACAGCGGAAAACACGTCCGTGTTTCCGCGTACCGCGCCGAATACCGTCTCGTCGCTCTTCGTCCGGGAATTCGTCACCTGCTTCGCCGCGTATGCCAGCAGCTTCCCGGAGGCGCTCCCGGCGGCCTCGCCCCTGCTGTTCCGGCTGAAATCGGACAGCTGCTTGGTCGTTTTCTCATCGATGCTCACCAGGCGTCCCTGCCCCATCATCAGCTTGACGTAGCTTGCGAACGATGTCCGGATCGTATGTTTCCTGCCCAGCACGTCCCCGACCTTCACGGCTGTCCATCCGCGTCTGGCGGATGTCCGGGCTTCGACCTTGCCCTTGAGGCTCATCACGATGAATCCGTCCTGCGCGGAGACCGCGCCTGCGAGAAAAATGACGAGCAGCGGAATGATCAACAGTCGCGGGCGTAGCATCATGCACTCCTTTCTATTGTCTTGGCATTCATTTCAATTTCACGTAATTCCCGGATGCTCCATTCAGGCAGCGCCGGTTCGCAGTTCGGCGTCGGTCCGAGGTACGCAGGGACGCGCGGCATTCCTCTCTGTTTGCGAAGGAGCCCGGCGAAAACGAACAACTCCTGCTGCCGATGGAGCTTGCACTCCGTCCATTCGCAGAGCGGGGACAATCGAGTGAGCACGGAAGACGGAGACGAGGGTATACGGAAAACCCCGGGTGCAAGTTCCACCAGGTGCGATGTCGCGGACTCGACCGCGCCGGCATCGCAGCGTGGCAGCCCGACCACCGCGCCGTCCTCCTGTCTGGCCGCGAGGGGTATTTCGAGATTGGAACGCAGAACCGTTCGCCAGAGCCGCTGCGCGTACGGCAGCATCAATTCCCATTCCTCGAAGGAGACGAACTCGTTGAAGCCGCTCAGCTCGGTGGAAAAAAATGTTTCACGCATGAGGCTGTCACGGAGCTGTTCATCCTTTTTCCCGGCCAGGAAACGGATGAAATACCGCATCTCCGCCTCGCGGGCGTTTGCCGGATCGCAGATCGCGGCGATCTCGGGGATGCGAAGCCTCCATGCCGCGATGCCGGGAAGGAGATCGACCGCGGTCAGTCCCTGGCCGCTCTCCCTCGCTTCCGCTGCGTGCAGCGCCCAGGCGAACTGCACGTGCACGGCGCAGCTGTGCACGAGGCGGACATGCGCGGGGTATGGCGCCTCATCCTCGAACGCGTGCGAAAGGACATCAGGCAGCGGATTGCGGCTGTCCGCGAATCCCTTGCCTATGCGGCGCTGCAGCAGCATGAATCGCGCGCGCGTGGTGAGGGCGCTTACCGGGATGTACAGCAATGCGGCCGTCGCCATCAGGTTGTAACTGATCTTGATGTCGAAATAGAAGAATGCGATCAGGGGCAGAAAGAAAATGACGATACCCTGCGTGATCAGCATGCTCGTAATCAGCAGGCCGACCTGGAGATTGCTCGCCGGCTTCGTCCGGAGCACGCGATACACCGCGATGCTGAGATAGGTCAGCAGGAACACGAGAAGCCAGTCACCCCAGACAGGGATCGGCGAAATGAATGTCCCCTTCAGCAGCATATTGATCACGTTCGCGTGAATGATGACGCCCGGCATGTCGGGACCCTCGATCCCGATCTTCTTCCCCATCGGCGTCTTGTGCGTATCGCCGAGATAGAACAATCCCCCTTCATTCACGAAACCGACAAGAACGATCGCATCCTTGAAATAGTCCCCGTCATACATGCTGCCGAAGACCACGTCCTCGATCGGCGCGCATTCGAATTGAAAGAACGTACCCGTGTAGTAGATGATCTGCGGCTCCGCCGGCAGTTGCAGCAGCGGGGCGATCGCGGCATGTTCCGCCACGGACAGCATCTCGACAGGCAGACTCAGCCACTGATTCCCCTCAACCTCCGTCCGCGGGAGGAAGCGCCGCACGACGCCGTCAGGATCCGGAATGAGGTTCGCGAATCCGTACCGCGCAGGGGATGCGCGCACGCGCGGGTCCAGCGTGAAGGCCGGTTTTCCGCTCGCCGCGTCGAAGCCGTTCGCTACGACCACGCCGGGCACATCGTGCAGGGCGCTGATCAGCGCGTCGATCTCTTCCTGCCTCTCGGCGGGAAAGCGCTCGAAATGCTGCTCGTCGAAGATGATATCGATGCCGATCACACGCGCACCGAGCGCATGGAGCTTGCGTATCAGCAGGGCGATCATGCCGTCGGGGGTCGGCGCGATCTCCCCGACGTTGACGACCTTGACCCGGCTGTCGGCAAACTCCGCATCCTTGACGGCGAAGATCGCGTCGAGACTTATGTCGGTGATGTTGAGGTATTCGATGCGGCCGAGAATGGGATTGAGAAACGAGGTCTCGTCGGCCTCGGGAAGGCTGTCGGAGAGAACGATGAACATCTGCACCATCCCCATGACCAGCAGGGAAGCGATCAGGTATTCCAGACGGAATATGTACTGGAACAGGCGCTTGCGCATCGTTATCGAAAGGAATTAGTTGGAGTTCCGCCGCCGCAGTATAGAATTTCAGCCACCGAAAAACAAGATGCGCACGTCTAGAAGCCGTCGTTCAGATCGAAGCCGAACAGCATGCCGAAATACCAGCGCCACTCCTTTCCGTAGGTCACATCGGTGAACTGGAATGTGCGCGTGAATTCGTCGAGCCCGTATGCGCCGCTGAAGAACACGCGCGTCGGATACATCGAGAATGAGAAGGTCTCCAGCCGCAGCTCGAAGCCGATGTCCCTCTTGAAACCGCCGGTCTTGAACTGCTCCGGCGCCATGACCGCATCGCCGATGTCGAAAAAGACGCCGCCGTAGAGCTTGTCGAAGAACAGGTGACCCAGCCGCAGATCCATGCTCGCGAGGATCGGGAAGCGGTAGGTGAACTGCGCGCTCGCCAGCTCGTTGCCCCCGAGCGCATAATACGTGTAGCCCTGCATGCCGGTGATGCCGCCCGCGTAGAAGTTGAAGAAGTCGTCGACTTCCTCGCCCAGGATCGTCGCGCCGCGCAGCCGCAGCGACAGCGTGTGCCCGCCCCAGGGCAGCGGTGCGGCGGCAAGCAGGTTGACGTCGAAGCGATGGAAGTTGAAATCCCTGTAGAGGGGCACGAGCATG
>CAZWNO010000007.1:0-21900 GCA_964635845.1 uncultured Chromatiales bacterium | reverse complement strand
ACCGCTTCGGTTTTGGTGCTGTACGAGGAACCGTCGATCTCGTAATCGCCGTCGGGATTGTAGTTGTTGAACTCGTAATCGTAAAGCACGGAGAAACGGAGCCCGACGGGATTGATCTCCCGGTCGCGCGTCGGCAGCATCTCGCGGAAACGGAACAGCACGCTCAGGTCGTTGCCGACCAGGTACAGGTTGTCGCGCGCGGGCACGGGCGCGTCGTTGTCGGGATTGCGGAACTGCCCGATCGTCGAGGTGTAGCGATTGTGCGTGTAGCCGACCTCCAGCCGCATGCGGTTGCTCGCGATGTTGTGTCCCAGGCGGACGGCGAATGCGAGCAGGTTGAAATCCACATCCACGCCGATGGTGTCGAGCGGGAATGGAATCTCGGACGTGGTCCCGCGTGTCACGTTGTAGGCCTCGAGCGAGAGATCGGGATACAGGCCCAGAGAACTGAACAGCGGAAGCTTGTCGCGGTAGGTCACGTTGAGGAAGAGGTCACGCTCCCCCTTGAGATTGATCGACGCGCTCAGGAGAAACTCGAGGCGGTTGAGAATGTCGGTGCCGTACATCATGAGTCCCGGCTTGAACAATTCCAGACCCCTGTTGTCCGGATTGAACTCGTCGATGCGCAGCGTCGGGAAATACATCATGCTCTGGAAGAGGCGTTCGTAGAACGACGCCTTGTACTCCGGAGCCTGCTTGTCGTCGAAAGCGTTGAGCGCGTCCCAGTCCCACTCCCCCGCCGACGCGATCGGAGAGGAATACATCTTCGAAGGGAGATAATCGGCGCCCTGCAGCTGCAGCGGCTGTGCGCCGCGGAGACGGGCGATCTTGTAGCCGCCGGCTGTATACGCCGCGTAGACGAGGTCGCCATTCGCATCGATGTCAGGCATGAACGCACCGCCGAGAACGTTGGTCAGCTGCGAGTCCGCGTTGTTCCCTTCGAACTCATGCCGGTAGATGTTGAAGATGCCGCTCCGGTCGGACGCATAGAGCACGGCCTTGCCGTCATCCGTGATGCGCGGATCGCGGCAGTCGTGGAGCAGATGCGCGATCATGACTTCGAATCCCGTGCCGTCGGGACGCACACGGGCCACCTGCCGCTTCGTTCTCCCGGAATAACCGAACACGATCCAGCTGCCATCCGGCGCCCACTTCGGCGTGAAGACCTGTTCGCCCTGCGAGTACGCTGTCAGCGCTCGGAAGCTGCCGCCGTCCGCATCGATGAGACCGAGATTGATCGTGCCGTCGCTCGTGTAGACGAAAGCGATGGACTTGCCGTCCGGAGACCAAGCCGGATTGAGCGCACGCAGGCCTCGGGTGAGCGGCTGCTCTTCCTTGCTGTCCAGATCGTAGGTGTAGAGGTCGTAGTAAAGATGGCCGTAGACCGAGGGATCGTTGTATTTCGCGTATACCAGTTTGCGTCCGTCCGGCGACCAGCCGATGGTCGACCGCACGCCCGGCGCGACCAGCGTCTCTTCCCCTGTCGCCAGATCCCGAAGGTAGATGGACGACTGTCCGAAATAATCCGAGGTCTTGTTCGAAACGTACGCGAGCGTCGTGCCGTCGGGCGAATACTCGGGATGAACGTTTCCGAAGCCGACGTCGGCGATGATGTCGCCTTCGACGCGGCGCGCGAGCACGGGAGCGATGCGCATCGCGTACTCCTCGCGGAGGTGCGCCGCCCACTGGTCATAGAGTTCCTTGCCGCTCATGCCGAGCACGTTATCGATCGCCGCATCCACCGTGAAGATGAAAGGCTTGCTCATCTCGCGCGTGATGGCGGCGAGCTTGTCCTCGCCGTACTTCTGCGCGATGTAGCGCGTGAGGTTGTAGCCCGCGTTGTAGACGCTCTCGTTGCCGAGACTGGTCTTGCCGAACGCGCTCATCTCCCCCCAGCTGAGCATCGAATCGGAGAGCACGTAGCTGCGGAGGATCATGTCGCGATGCGCGTCCCAGTGCTCGTAGCCCAGCAGCCCGCGCTGGAACTGCGCGGTGCCTTCCGCGAACCAGGGCGGCACGATGACGCCCGGGAAGGGATAGGAGACAAGAAGATTTGGAAATCCGTACAGCACGTCCTTCCGCCGCTCCTTCTCGTACCCGAACCACTGGAAGGTGAATGCAGGGATGCTGCGCCCGAATTTCATCGCCGACTGGATCTGGATGATATGCGTGAACTCGTGCGCGATGACGTTGCGCAGCCAGTTGTGCGTGCCGCGCAGCTCGAAGTCCAGCGGCGAAGCCCAGATTTCGATCTTGTTGTTGAAGAAATAGGCTGCGCCGTTCGAATAGTCCGAGATGTCCTTGATGATGAAGCTGACGCGCGAATCGGGTTCGTGATCGTAGAGCGAGGTCACCGGACCGTAGATGTCCTCGGCGATCTTCGCCACAACCCGCGCCGTGCGTTCCGTCCCCTCGTGATAATGCACGAAGAAATGCTTTGTGGTGATCGTATGCCAGTCCTTCTCGGGCGCGGAGTAATTATCCGGCTGCGCAAGGAGCGGCAGGGAGAAGAGACCGAAGAGGAGTGATGTCAGAACGGGTGCGGAAAATCGATGCTTCATGTGCCCGGCAAATCGGATGTGTGCGAATCCTCCCGCCGAATCACATCACGGCGGAACATGTGGTACTGGTTTTCGCCGCTATTTCACGACGGCGATCTTGATGATTTTCTCGGCTTTCTTTCCTGCGGCAGTGACGGCGACATGCGCGAGGTAGGTGTCGCTCTGGATATCGGCGACATTCCAGGGAATGTCCGTGTCGGTCCCGCCCGCGGCGACGCCGGAGATCTCGTCTACCTTGTCCCCGGCAAGATCGTAGATCTTCACGGTGACGTCGGACGTTTCCGCGACGTACAGCCGGACATAAGTCAGGCCGTCGCGAACAGGGTTCGGCCAGTTGTAGCAGCGTTCCGGCGGGAAGTAGTCCGCTATGGGAGCCGAGGCTGCAAACGGACGGGTCACGGAAAACGCATTCCGCTCGTCGCCGTTCCGCGATCGCCAGATGAGTTGATCCGGTGATACGGCATTGCCGGTCTCGAAAAGGGAGACGGCTCCATCCGGCGAGGCCGCCGCGATGGCAAGTCGTCCGTTGGAGGAGGCGAAGAGCGCCACCTCCGCGCCGGTGGGCAGCGGGACGGGAAAGCCGTCGGCCTGACGGGCCCCGGTGGTGAACTGCCACAGCGCTTCGTCACCGACTCCGAAGACGGCATGACCTGCACCGGACCCAAGGCTCGCGGACAAAGTATAGCGAAGCGGGTACGGGGCGGGATAGTTGTCCACTGACGAGAGACTGTAATTCACCACCCTCATCGTATTCTCTCCGCTCAGCACGGCGTCCAGGCGTCCGTCTCCGTCCACGTCAGCCATCGACGCATGGAGGAGACCTTCATTGAGATCCAACCGGTCGGCGCCCGAGAAGCGAAGTTCCAGCGCACTTGTGTCGTCGGGCCTGCTCTTGACGAGCAGATCCGCGCCGGTCATGACTGCCTCCACCATACCGTCTCCGTCGATGTCGCCGGCGGCCGCGGTGAGCGCCCTGTCGCCGGACCCGGGTACCGTGCTCGACAGCCGCGTGGCGACATGGGCGGCTTTGGTGTCCCCGGTCAGGATATCAACCAGGGGTTCTTCCCCAGGCGTCGTGCAATCCGTGAGCAGCACCGTCCGATCGTCCATCGCGACGATACGGCGCGAGGACTCGCTCTGGTCGGGGAGGGCGATACTGCAGATCTGGGGAATGAGGAATTCCGCCGTCGTGTCCGAAAGAACGATGAGTTTGTCGGAATTTCCCGAGGAGATCCGAAATACCAGTCGGCCGCCGATCAGTGCGGGCATGGCGTGGATCTCGCCGACATCGAGCTGCCGCTGGACGTCCAGTTTACCGTCGCCGTCATTGTCCGCCGGTGCGAGAATCCACAGCCGCGTCGGGGATTGCACTGTGCTGTCGCGCGTCACGATCGCGAAGTCCTTCATTCCGTCGCTGTTCCAGTCTCCGATCACCACCGGCGAGGCGAAACGCGCGCCGGGATCGCGGAATACCATCGGTCCGCCGGCAAGAAATGGCGAACCGTCCTGGCGGAAGACATACAGGGAGACCGTGTCGATCACCGCGGTTTGATCGAGAAATGCATTCGATGGGCTCGAATAGGTCACGAGAATCTCATGCCGGCCGTCTCCGTCGAGGTCGGCAGTCTGGATGTCGGGTTTGCGGTGGGTTCGTCCCTGCGCTGTGGATATGTCCAGCGGCCATCCGTCCATCGGTGCAACCGTGTTGTCCCCACGCGCGATATCGACGGTCATGATGGGACCGCCCGTGGAGAAATTGTCCAGGGTCACGTGCGTGAACGCGCCGCTGTTGGCGCGGGAGTTCGGCCTCGTGAATGCGTCGAAGCGGTTCTTGTAGACGGGCGAGAGATTGTCGCGCGTCCAGTAATCGAGCGCCGAACCCGTCCCGGTTTCGGCGCCGAAGACGGTGGTGATGTCGACGCCGATATCCTGCGGTCCCCCCGCCTGCTCGAGATCGATACCCTTGATTTTCCGTCCCGTATTGACGGTATTCCCCGGGAGATTCGCCTCGATCAGGTTTTCGTCGACATGCCAGACGAGAATGCCGCCGTTGATGCGCGCTTCCTTCCCGTCGACGACCACGCGGCCGCCGGGCAGCGCCCAGTCGAAATCCTCCACGTCGATGACGACGCCCTTGAGTTGCTGCACGTTGCTGTTCTCGAACCCGATCGTGTCTTTCGGGAAGCGCAGCTGCTGCACCTGTCCGCCGGAAACGAAGGTCACGAGCTGGCCGTTGCCGCCGAGATCGCGCTGCCTGTTCTCGAGGAGCCAGTATTCGCGCGGTGTGATCGGCACGCGCAGCACGTCGCGCGTGGAGAGCGTGTCCGAGGCGGTGAGCATGTAGTTCCGTTTCCCCGGCATGGCCTCGCGAGCCACGGTCCACCCCAGCTGCTGCTTTTCCCAGGCGCTGGGTTCCGGGGGACAGATGCCGCCGAATGCAAAGATGCCTTCGCCGTCCATCAGACCGAAACGTCCGATACCGGTTTTCCCGGTCTCGGTGTCGAAGAGATCCGGGAGACCGGCGTAGGTGCCGAAGCTCGCGGCAAGCAGACCGTTGATCGTGATTTCGAGCAGTCCCGTCGTTCCGTCGATCTGCGGGATCTCGCGGATGTTGGTCGTGGGCAGCACCGCGCAGTTCGTGATCCGCGATCCGTCGGGCATGGTGATGCCGTCGAAGCCCGCACCGAGCAGACGGCGGAAGCTCTCAGGCGTGAATGACAGCGAAGGGATGTCGAGCGGCGTCGGGTCGTAGCCGAGTACGCCGACCAGGTCGACGTCGCGTCCGCGACCGGCGTGGAATATCACGAACATGTGGTAGTCGTCGAAGGGAACCGAAGGGAACTGCTGTCCCGCGAGCGTCCAGGCGTCAACCGCGAACTGCGCAACGGGAATTTCCGGCTCGCCCTTGCGGAAGCTGTATTCCGCGAGTTTCTTCGGCATGGTGACCGTGCCGTCGAGCACTTCGGCCTTCAGGAAGGTCTTCCATCCGGATGCCTTGCGGACGTAGTTCTCGAGGAACAGCAGGTGCTGCTGGAAATAGCTTCTGTCGTGCGGCATCGGATCGAGGATTTCCGTGCCGTAGTCATAGCTGTAGATGGATCCGAATTTCCCGTTGCCACTCGTACGGGCATCGTCGTCCTCCTGAAAATCCACCATCAGTGCGAGCACGCGCACGGTATCGGGAAGGGCGTTGAGCATCCGCGCCGACATGGTCTGCGGAATGAAGCGATGGTCGAGCCTCGGCGGCGGGAGCACCGCTGCGCCCTGCTGTGCATGCGCGGAGTTCATGCCCGAGATGAGCATTGCGGCGAGAACGATGTACCGGAGGCTGGACATTGCGCTATCCCTTGCAGTGATCGGCGAAACGCGGATGAAGGTATAGAAACGGCTCACCCTCTGCAGCAGAGGGTGAGCATCTCGTCCTGGTTGCCATGGGGCGAGGCCAACGATCGATGATCAGTTCGCCGCGTCATCCGCCGGGATGCGCGTGCCGTCATCCGCCGGACCTGTGCCGCGATCCCAGTTCACGGTCAGCGTGAAGCGGAGTGTCTCGGAGAGCGGGCTCGGTGTGTCGTCATCCGAGATTGCCGTGGAAATGTAGCTAAAATCGAAGCCGTAGATATCGTAGCGCACGCCTGCGCCGAAGGTGAGGAAGCGGCGGTTGCCCTGGCTCGGATCCTCATGGAAGAAACCGAAACGCAGGCCGACGAGCTGCGAGTACCAGTACTCGAAACCGGTGCCGAGCGTGAAGGTGTTCAGCACGTTGTCGCCTTCCCAGCTCTTGTAGATGGCCTCGTAGAACGGATCCGCGGTCTTGTCCGTGCTGCTGACGAGCAGCTTCGTCACGTCCGTGGTCCAGGTCAGCGTGTTGTATTTCTCATGCACGAGATCGTATGCGAAACCCAGGCGCAGGGCTGTCGGCAGCGGATCGGACTGCGCTTCGTCGACGTAGCTGATCGAAGGACCTATGTTGCTGATCGAGGCGCCGAGCGCAAGACGTCCGCCGATATCTGTGTCGCTGAAGGGGATCATCAGCTTGGACGGACGATACAGCACGCCCAGATCACCGGCCACGGCAGTCGCGGTACCAGATCCCTGCTCACGCGCCGTCGTGACCTGCGACAGACTGGAGTGAATCAGGCGAAGGCCGATGCCGAGCGAAAAATCCTCGTCCAGCCGTGTTCCGTAGGCGGCGGTGAACGCGATTTCGTAGCTCTTGAACGTGCCGAGGGAGATGTTCGCTTCGTCGCGACGCTCGAACTCGCCGAGGTTCAGATATGTGAGCGCGGCGCCCAGCGTTCCGCCGGTCGCGGGCACGTCCATCTTGTAGCTGGCGTACTCGAAGAAGAGATCACTCTGCTGGAACTGCGGCAGCCAGTTCGAGTGGTTCAGGCTGAGTTCCATGCCTTTCTGGAAACCGAGACCGGCCGGGTTCCAGAATACCGCCGACACGTCGTTGGCGATCGCCACACCGGCCTCGCCCATCGCGCTGTTGCGGGAACTGGGCGAAATCAGCAGGAAGGGAACGGCCGTGCTCGTCTGGGCGGCCGCATCCTGCGCGTAGGACAGCAGCATCACGCCCGCGGCGATGACACAGAGAAAGGCTTTGTTCTTGCGAATCATGTGAATCCTCATCATACCTTAAGACAGAACAGTTAATGTATCTCGAAAAAAATGAAATTTCAACTCAATTAATGGTCCCTTCCGGAATGCATCACTGCAGCCGGACGAAACGTCCCTCCGCCTCGCTTCCCTGCGTGCCGTCGGTCGTGCGACAGTTGATGCGGTAGAGGTAGATGCCCTGCGACAGCTCCGCTCCGTCCGCATCGCGGCCGTCCCACGGAATCTCGATGATGCGGTTGCTCAGGCGCTCGGCTCGGAGCTTCCGTACGAGCGCGCCGTTTGTCGCGTAGACGAGGATGTCAACGTCGACCGGGTCCAGCACATTATGCCTGAAACGGAATGTCGTCTGACCGGAGACTGGATTGGGATAATTCCCGACGTCCTGCAGGGTCAGCTGATCGGCCACGGTGAAATGCGTTTCCGCCGTCGACGAATTGTTGAAAATGTCCCATGCACGCAGGCGCAGCGTGTGACTGCCGGGTGCGAGGTCGCGGAAGCGATATTCGACGGTGCCCCGCTGGTAGGAGTCGAGCACTCCGGTGAAATAATCGTTGAGCACGATGCCGCGGGAGTCGCCATCGAGCCAGGCCTCGATATCATGTCCGATACCGAGACCGGTGGTGTTGATTCCGCTGATGTCGAACAGATCGACGATCAGCAGCGGATCCTTGCCGACAAGGTCTCCGGACACGAAGTCACGTGCGTCGGCAAACAGAGCGATGTCGGGACCGTCAGTATCCGGTGACACCGTCGAATCGGATCCCCCCACACGAAGATCGAGGAAGTACCCCGCGCCGTCCACTGTCTTGTCGGTGAAATACATGGAGAGACGGCCGGGACTGTTCTCATAGGAAATGTCCTTCGGCACGATGAAAGTGACGGCGAAGCGACCTGCGTCGATCTGCGCCTTGCCGCGATAGAGCAGTCCGCCGGGCATCTGATACGCATACCCGTTCCACTCGGGGACGATGATGGAGCGCTCGGCATCGAAGAGGCTGACCTCGGCGCTGCCGTGGAAATTACCCCACACGCTGCTATCGGCCCTGCGCACACTGCCTTCGAGCGTGATCTTGCTGAATGCGCGGAGCTGTATGGTGTCGCTGCTGACGGCTGCGTCGTTGATGAGGATCCGTTCCACCGCGGCCGAGTAGCGCGGCAGCGCGAGTCGGAGGCCTGGATCCGCGAAGAGATGGAATTTCTCGTAGCCGGGGATGCCGTTATAGCGCTGCTTGGAAGAGTAGATCGCATCGCCGAGCCGACGCGCGCGTCCGTCCGACTCGCGTCCCTCGCGCAGAGCATAGTTGAAAAATTCGAGGTTGAACGCGCTGTTCTCTCCCGAGTACACGACGCGCGGAGCGGAGAGTCCGCCGATCGCGCCGCCGCCCTCCTTGAGAATGAGCAGCTCCGTGCCGCTGCGGATGCCGGGCTGATCATAGAGACCGAAAGTACAGGTCGCCGCGGCGACGAAGGTCAGCCGGTCGGCGTTTCGCAGCTGAGGAATGGTGACGTCGGAAAGGAAGATCCGCTCATGCGCCCACACGTCATTCGCGCCATGTCCCGTGTAATTGACGATCACGCTCCCCTCGTTGATCTGGTCGATGATCGCGGCGTTGGCATCTGGTTTGCGGCGTCCCTGCGCGGTGTTTTCCGTGCGGTACGAGACGATGTAGATCTTCTTCTGCTCTATGCCGCTCGGAACCGCACCCGCGAGCCGTTCGCTCTGCCTCGTGTGCTGGTCGCGATCGGAGTCTCCGGAACCTGTCCAGCCGTCGTCGGCGATGAAGGTCACGCGGTTTTTCCAGGGATCGAAATCCGGGTCGGTCTCATAGCCGATGATCTTGTCCACGACGAGATTCGCTTCATCGATATCGCGCACCGGGATGCGCCCGGTGGCAAGGTCCACTCGCGGATCCGTACCGACCACTTGCGCGAAATAGTCGTCGGAAACATACGAGGCGATGCGATTGACCGAGTTCTCGGTTTCCCAGACGGGCACCATGCTGGATTCGGTCGTGCTGTGATTGCGGTAATCGAAGTGGCCGTCGCCAAGGAACAGCACATAGCGCGGAGGAACGCTCCAATGCTCCATCGCCCAGGCGAGAAAATCACGGATCGCGGTCGGATCGGTCACCCCGCTGTTGAATTCGTTGTACATCGTCTCGAGGGGAATCACCATCGCACTCAACTGATCCTCGCCTGCGCGCGCACGATGCGCCCGGAGCCGCTCGGCGGCCTCGAGGAGGTCGGGGTGCGTGATGATGAGATATTCCGCGCCGGACGAAGCGAGCAGCCCGGAATTCGGCACGGCGACCGGCGCGGCCGGTGTCTTCAGCGCCGGTGCCGCGACCGCGAGGAATTGCCGCGGTGTTCCTTTCGTGTTCCGGACCTGGAAGCGCACCGTACCGCCGCTGACCTGCGCGTCGATGCGTGCGATCTGTGCGTAATCGGTGACGTCGTACACGGCGATGTCGCTCATCGAGAATCCGTTGAGTTCGAACTGGATGACCGCGGACGTGTCCGGTGCGGAGAAAAGAAGTTCATCGTTGAGGGGCTCGAAGCGCCGCGCATAGTTCCACTCCACCCAGTCGACGTACCCGTCACGCGAACGATCGGGATTGACCGAATTGTAGGTAATGGAAACGGTCGATCGGTCCTCGGAAAGCTCGCCGCTTCCGCTGAAGCTGCGCACGCCGGAGATCTTCGCCATGTCGCCGGTATCGGAATCAAAGTCCACGGTACCCATGGCAACGACGCCCAGTGCCGATTCGTTCGCGCGCACGGTGAAGCTGTTGTCCGCTTCCGAACTCGAAACGGTCTGCACGCGGTAGATCACCGGCTCGCTGCGGACCAGGCCGTGCAGCTTGCGCGTGAACATGACCGAGGCCGCACTCCCCGCCCCCGCGACCAGGCGCTTGCCGACCCACATTTTCCCCGAGTTCATGATATTGAGGACTTCTTCCTCTTCATATTCACGTCCCGTGAAGTAGGACGGCGCATGAAAGGATGCTTCGCTGAGTGACGGCTGCAGCTGCGCGCGCACGCCTGGTCCGGCCCCCCAGGTGAGCAGATAGGAATTCGCGTCGTCATAGCGGTGGATGTAATGCTCGTAGCGGCCGGCAGCCGCGTTCCATGCGAAACCGCTGAGTCCCTGCCCGTAAAACTGGACGAAATCTCCTTCATCGAGACGGCCGTCCTCCCCGCCCACGACTTCGATGGCAATTTCCTGCATGGGATCGGGACGGGCGTCAGTAAGGCGGGCTGGCCGCTCGCGGCCGCCATTGCCGAACATCCGGATGGTCCGGGGATCGATGCTCGCAACATCCAGTCCGGCGGCGGTGAACCAGCTGCGCGTCAGGCGGTACAGGCCGGTCTGCTGGACATCGATGCGATACCAGCTCCCGGATGCCATGCTCGCACCCTGGGTTTTGTCCAGTGCGGCGCGGCGCGGGAGGGTCCACTGCTCCGCCATCGCGCGATTGAGCAGCATCGTTTCAGCACCGTAGAGCGGCGATGGGAACAGTCCCGCAGACGCCGGGGCGAAGGTAATCCGCCCGACTATGCGCACATGCATGCGTGCGATCCCGGAAGCCGGATTCCACTGCACCGGCGTCAGCACGAGCTCTCCGACGACGCGATCGCGGGAGATGCCGAGATTCGCGATGCGCGCCGTTTCCGATGGAAGGAATCCGTCCGCGGCATAGGAATCGCCGGGCGCAAACACTTCCTCTCCGGCGCGTACGCCCGGAACAGGCGCGATGCGGATGTCGCGAACCTCGCGGTAGTCCACCTGTTCGATCGTCAGCGTGCCGCCCTCCGGCGACGGGAAGGCGATCAGCGCGATGCGTGAGCGAAGGTCCGGCGCGCCCGCGAATGCGATATCGGGTGAAACGGCACCGTCAAAATCATAGACCATGCCGTGTGTCCCGAAATCGAGCGTGCGAAACCGCGGGCGATATTCGAAACGCAGTTCATTCGCGTTCGACGTGAGAATGGTGATTTCCTGCGCCGTGATCGTACCCGACAGGCAGAACACCGCAACGAAAAGCAGCACCGCGACAGAAGGCAGGAAGCGCTTTTTCATACGAATCACGAAGACTGTGAAATGATCATGTTCCATAAAGTCCATATCGGAACGATATGACGCAATTCCTTTATTCATCCATGCATCGCTCCGTCCGCATTCGTCCCCTCCGCATTCGTGCCCTCCGGATTCGTCGCGTCCGCCTGCGTCGCGTCCGCGTTCGCGGACCTGATACGCAGCT
This sequence comes from uncultured Chromatiales bacterium, assembly GCA_964635845.1. GTDB lineage: Bacteria > Bacteroidota > Ignavibacteria > SZUA-365 > SZUA-365 > SZUA-365. The sequence continues at coordinate 10,454 of CAZWNO010000007.1, read as the reverse complement.
CCCGGTAGAAATGCAGGTTCATCACGATGTTCACCAGGTAGGTGGCAAGTAAGGCGAGTGCCGCGCCCGTCATCCCCATTCCGGGGATCAGTGCGAAATTCAACGCGATGTTGACGCCCGACGAGGTCATGGACATGATGCGGATGGAGCGGCCCTGACGATGTGCCGCGAGAAAGGCGTGGAACGGATGGTTGAGTCCCGCGAGTGCGAATCCTGCCATGAGCCATGGCACGACCACCAGCGACGCGCTGTAACGGTCGGTGAAGAACAGCGGGATCAGGAGCTGGCATGCGACCAGGAGCAGCGCGGCACCGACGGTACACCAGAGAACGTTGAGCAGCAGCAACCGGTCCGCGATCGAATCGTCCGACACGAACCGCCTGTACGCGCTCTGCGCCATCGCCTTGCTGGGCATGCTGATCGGTGTGCTCATGGTCATCGCGATCGAATAGAACCCGACAGGGACCATACCGTGGAAATACGAGAGCAGCATCTTGTCGAGGCCGGTCGTCATTCCATCCACCACACGGCCGAGGTAGATGTCGCGGCCGTACTCCCGCACCTCGCGAAAGATCATCCTGAACTCGCTCCCGAGATTCGTGAAGACCGGACGCATGTACCCCACGGCGATACCGACAGCAGCGCCGAGAGTGACGAGCGTGGCCAGCACGGCCATGCGTGCATCGATGCCGCCCGTCAGGAGCAGGAACGCAAGTGCGGCGATGAGCAGCACCCGCGGCAGCACCAGGAACACCGACATGAATCGCATCCTGCTGCTGCCCTGACTGATCGAAAGCACCATCTCCTGAAGCGGATACACGAGTGTGAGCGGCGCGGCCATCAGGATGATGGCGCCGGCGTTCTTTCCGAATACGGAATCCACGGCGAAGGAGGCCGCGATCGCGACAAGAACGAAACCGATTCCGACGAGAACGGATAGCATGAGCAGCGCGCCGATGCGCCGCGCGGCATCCTCGCCGTCGCGCAGCAGCGCCATCAGCCGCATACCCGCGGAAGCGATGCCGAAATCGAAGAACATCCCCACGAACAGGAAAATGGCGATCACGAAGCTGTAGGTGCCGAAATCGGCGACGCTCATCGAACGCGTCAGCATTACGTACACCACCAGTCCGAGCAGGGTGTTCAGGAGGAGTGCGGAAAAATAGACCGTCGCTTTGCGGCCGAGGTCCGACCGCAGCGTCGCGCGCATCTCGTTCCAGCCTCTCATGCCGCCAGCGTCAGTACGCAATAAAAACGCCGCGCATGTATGCGCGGAGGTCGCTGTGCAATGAACATTCGTCGGAATTGCGCGCGTGAAAAACATCCGTTCCAGATGGTATACGTGATGGATACTTCAAATGGTAACGTAAATGTTATAGCGCGCCTGGATGGTGGGAAGAATGTAATGAGGAAATGTACCTCATTCCATGGGCTTTGTCAAGCAGGAAATATCGTTCCGTCACCGACGCGCGAAACCAGCATGTGCGCGGCCTGTTCGATCAGTTCCTGCGTCTCGCTGTCGAATCGGTCGCGGTCGGGACTGTCCGCGTCGAGCACACCCCAGACGCGCTCGCCGATGATAAGCGGCACCACCAGTTCGGAGCGGGATGCCGCATCGCAGGCGATATGCCCCGGGAAAGCCTCGACATCAGGGACATTCACCGTGATTCGCTCCCGTGCCGCCTTGCCGCAGACTCCCCTGCCGAGCGGGATGACCGTGCATGCGGGCTTGCCATGGAATGGTCCGAGCAGCAGGCGGTCGCCCGCCGTGAGGTAGAATCCGATCCAATTGAGGCGCGGGAGCGACCAGAACAGCAGCGACGCCATGTTGGCCATCATCGTCAAGGGCGGTTCCCCGGTTTCGAGCAGCGCGTCGAGCTGGGCGAGCAGCAGCGAGGGTTCGGCATCGCCGGAAATGTGCACATCGGTCATTGGGAATCCTCTTTCGATGATGAATCATTCGCGGGCGCATGAGTTGCCCCTTTCGGCGAATTTTCCTAGGTTGGATAATACGAATAACCACACAGAGGGCCAATAATCATGAGACATCGTGTTCTGTTGTTAGCGGTCGCCGTTCTTGCGCTCTCCACTCTCGGGGCGACGCAGGTCCGCGCGCAGTACTCGGGAGGAGATAATTACTACGCGGAGCAGATGCGTTTCGGTGTCGGTGCGCAGGCGGGACTGATGTCCGGCATGGGAGTGGGGGTGCGCGTCCATCCCGTCGGCAGACTGAGCGCACAGATCGCCGGTGGCGCATTCAGCGGCGGAGAGGGCGTCATGGCTTCCGTCGGAGCGGAGGGACAGTTCGATTTCGACTATCGCGATCGTTCGCGTTTCTACGGTTTTATCGGCCTGGGATACTACACGAACGGCGAGGAGGAACTGACAGATGCCGCAGGCACATGGGAGCCGGGCAAGGAAGATCCCCGTCTGGACAGTCCATTCCGTGCCGGCATCGGACTCGGATATGAATGGGATATCTCCAATGTGCTGATTTTCAGCGCGAGCGTAGCCTTCACCTATTTTTCCGAAGGCATGTTCCTCCCGCTTCCGCAGGTCGGGCTGTATTACATGTTCGACTGACGGACTCCCGCTGTCGACTGGCGGGGAATTCCCAGAATGATCGCGCGATCGATCCCGTCCGGCTGCTGCCGCGTCAGCACGCGCGGCTCTCCGCGGAGATAATATCCAGAATTTCGCTGAAGGCGCTCACGGTATGATCCGGTTCGAGCGCCTTCAGCATTTCCGGCGGTTGGAAGCCGTAGAGCACCGCGACGGTCCGGACACCCGCCGCCTTCCCTGCCTGCATGTCGTAGACGGAATCTCCGATCATGACTGTGGCGGCGGGGAGTATGCGCAGCCGTTCCATGATCCGGCGCAGCGGCAGCGGTGAAGGCTTCATTTCCTCGAAACTGTCCCCTCCGGCGACGACATCGAAGAATCCATCCATATCCATCGCTCGGAGCAGTTCGCGCGACGCGCGCTCCGGCTTGTTGCTGACCACGGCCAGTCGAAGGTCGTCCCGCCGCGTCAGCGCGGCGAGTGTCGATACGACACCGGGGTACGCCCGTGTCTCATCCATGGCATGCGAACGATATATCTCGCGGTAGCGTGCGATGCATGCCTCCGCATCCGCTCCATCCCTGCCGGCGGCGGCGAGGACGCCACGCACGAGAAATGTCACTCCGCGTCCGATGCACGGGCGGATCACCTCGGCCGGAAGGGCGTCCGTACCGATCGAGGAGAGAAGCAGATTGCATGATGTGACGATGTCGTTCAGGGAATCGACGAGCGTCCCATCGAGGTCACAAAGAAGAAGTCGTATCCGCATTGCATCGTAACCACATTGGGTCGTATCCGCGTCGGGTAATTCCGGTGATCCTTGAGAACACGTATCCCGCTACCCGGGAATGGATGCGAACTGATCGAACGGGGGTGCGACTGGCAGGAACAAGGGATCCGTCGCAGCGGTTGAACGAACCGCATGCTGCAGTTTCCATAATTTTCGTCAAAAAACGAAGAGACCGCGGCGAGAGTCTTGCACTGCAGCGATTTATCGCTTAACTTAAACGACCACTTTTTGTGGCGGGGCTGTAGCTCAGCGGTAGAGCATCTGCCTTTTAAGCAGAGGGTCGATGGTTCGATCCCATCCAGCCTCACCAGAAAGTAGACATGCGGAAGTGGTGAAATTGGCAGACACACCATCTTGAGGGGGTGGCGCTCGAAAGGGCATGCGGGTTCAAGTCCCGCCTTCCGCACAAGTCCTTAAGCCCCACGCAGTTCTCGCCGCAATTTCTCTTCGTTCATTACACCGAATGTCCAAGGTGCAAGGAGTCAGAACAATGTCCAGGAACATCGCATTCTTGTTCGTTAGCGTTTTGCTGTTGTCAGCAGTCCCGATGATGGCGCAGAGCAATAACGAAGCCAAGAAACTCTTCAACGAAGGCAACGGGTTGCTGAAGGCGGGGAATTTCGAAGGCGCCATCGAGAAATACAACGCCGCGCTCAAGCTCGAGAAACATGAGTTCTTCTACTACCAGCGGGGACTCGCCCAGAAGAAAGCGCGCAAAGCGGATGAAGCGCTGGCGTCGTTCCAGGCGGCCGTGGAAACGAATCCCAAATGGGCGACGGGCTATGTCGCTCTCGCAGGAGCCCACTTTTCGGCGGGCGCGTACGACAAGGCGATCGCCGATTACGAGAATGCGCTGAAGGAAAATCCGACGTTTGGCCCCGCGAAGAAAGGCCTCTCGGCAGCACAGACCGCTCAGGCCCAATGGCAGCTCAGCCAGGGTGAAATCTCTGGTGCGATCGCGCTCTGCGAGAAAGCCATCGCGAACGACGACAAATACGATAAGGCCTATCTGATTCTCGCCCAGGCGCAGAACAAGAACGGGAAATACGACGAGGCGATCAAAGCGGCGGCGAACGCGATCAAACATATAAAGTCGCCGCAGAAAGGCGCCGCGTACTTCGAGATGGGACTCGCCTATCGCAACCAGGGCAACACGACGAAGGCGAAGGAAGCCTTCACGAACGCGAAAAAGGATCCGAGCTACGCGCGCAATGCGGATTACGAATTGAAAATGCTGAAATAGCGGAAGATCCTCTGCATGAAAACACCCCGCGCATGCGGGGTTTTTTATTTCACACGAAGGGGATCAGAATGCGGCTTCCAGCGCGAGGCGATAGCTGCGTATGGGTGCAATGTTCGCAACCATCTCGGAATAATTGTACTGGAATACGTTATCGACGTAGAAGGCGAGCCGCAGCGGGAGGCCGAGCGACGCAGCCGTCCAGCTCGCGCGAAGATCGGTGACGTAGGCGGCGACGCGTTCCTCCGATCCGGGAATGACGATCGTCAGTTCACGGTCGATATTCTCGATGCGCGAGATATGCCTGAAATCGGCGCCGATCGTAAAATCCGCGAAGAAGAATTCTCCGCTGAGATACAGCAGATGCCGGGGCCGGTATTTCAGAACGCTTCCCGTGATCATGTCGCGAGGATAGAGATACGTGTAGCTCGCGGAAAAATGCAGCCAGTCACCCAGCGGCCGGCCTTCGAGCGCGAGTTCGTATCCCTGGATGCGTGCCTGCGTGATGTTGCGAAACATGATGCGTCCGTCCGTCGGATCGATCATCGGTTCGACGAGATTGTCGTAATCGCTCCAGAATGCTGCGGCGTCGAAAGAGATGTCGTACGGGAGTATCTGTTTGAATCCAAATTCGTATGACGTGCTGCGCTCGGCCTTGAGACCGGGATTCGGTTTCGTCATGATGCCGCCCGCGCTCGCCGTGGCGAAACGTTCGGCGATGGATGGACTGCGGAACCCCCACCCGTACGATGCGCGCAATACGCCTTGCTCCCATGGCTGGTAGGTCACGCCGAGACGGGGATTGACCTGCATGTCGGATTCCAGCGTATCGACCGCCGTGAGATCGAAGCGCGCACCGGCGGAGAGATGCCACACCGAATTGAGGGCGATTTCATCCTGCGCATACAGCGCGGTGGACCAGCCCGAGCGCGAACCGTAGGTCCGCGAATCGACGGTGGCGTAGTTCGCGTCGACGCCGAAGGTCAGCAGGTTCCGCGCGGAGAGCGTGGCCATGCCCTGCCATTCCAGCCCGGTGAGCCAGGCTGTGGATTGCGTCCGGTCGCTGGGCCGCATGGAGAAATCCGATGTGTCGCTGGTCGTCTCGTAGCTCGTTCGATAGGCGTTCAGCCGCAGGGAGGAAGCGAAACCTGCGCCGTGAATCTGCCGGTACATCGCCGAAGCCTGCGTTTTGTTCGAAGTGATTCGTTCGCCGAGGTCCGCAGTGACCGGCGGCTGCAGCGCGTGGGCGAGGTCCCGCCAGTACACCCAGTTCCCCCGATCGTTCGAACTCGTGTTGAACGCGACGGTGAGATTCCTTTCCGCGGAAAAGCGGTACCACCCGCGTCCATTGATGTTCCATCGCAGGAAATCGTCGTTCTGCCGGTACGCCTGATCTGAGTGTACACCGGCGGATACCAGATAGCTGAAGGGACCATGTGCGTCGCCATGCTGCAGGTCGACGCCATGCATGCGGCGGGGACTGTCGCCCCACCATTTCCATTCCTCGTGGTACGGATCGTCCCAGATTCCGGAACTCACGCGCACGCGCGTCGTTCTGCTCCGCGGTTCACGCGTGATGACGTTGATCACGCCGCCGAGAGCGCTCGATCCGTACAACGCCGATCCGGCCCCTTTCACCACTTCGATACGCTCGACCGCGAACATGGGCACCACGTCGAACTTGATCTCCCCTGCATCGCCCGCAAGGACGGAGGCACCGTCGACGAGCAGCAGCACCCTGCTTCCAAGTGCCCGGCTGTATCCGCTCGATCCGCGGATGTTCACCTGATCCTCGGCGATATTCACGCCGGAAATCTTCCGCAACGCATCGTCGAGTGATTCTATACCGCGTGCTTCGATATCGGCACCGCTCATCGTGGATATGCTGACCGGAATTTCCTCGAAGCTCTGTGCATGTTTTCCCGCTGTCACGATCACCTCCCCTGTCGCGATGGCGGTCTCGGCCAGCACGATATCGACCGTTGCGTGATCCCCTGCTTTCAGCACCGTGGAAATGCTTTTTTTCTCATACCCGATCATCGAGCATATGACAACGCGACTTCCTTCCGGTATGCGGGTGATCATGTACCGCCCCTCGCGATCCGTCGCGCTCCCCAGCACCGTGCCCTGCACGACGACGTTCGCACCGATGAGCGGCGTGCCGTCGGTGGCCGTCACGCGGCCGCTGACCGTCGCATTCTGCGCCGTCACGACCGGAGCGGCGAGAAAGAGAACAGTCCAGACCAGTGGCCGGACTGCCGGGAGAATGGATCGCGTCACCGACACGGTTTACCCTCGTTTCTTGTGGACCGCGTGGTCAATCTGATAGAGCACTTCTTCCTGCTTCTGCATGTCGTGGACGAAGTCCGTTTTATCGGAGTCGATGACGAGCAGCGGCCCGAGGGAGTATCGACGGATCCAGTCTTCGTAGAGAACATTGAGCTGCTCGAGATAACTGTCCTCGATCGCCTGTTCGAAATCACGGCCGCGGAGCCTGATCTGCCGCTGCAGCGTGGGAATGCCGGCGCGCAGGTATATCATCAGGTCCGGCGGCCGGAGGTAACTGGTCATCGCTGCATAGAGCGCGCTGTAGTTCGCGAAATCGCGGTCATCCATGCGGCCGATCGCGTGCAGATTTGCAGCGAAGATTTCCGCATCCTCATATATCGAACGGTCCTGTACCACGGGTTTTCCGCCTTCTGAAACCTCGCGGTGGAGATTGAAACGCTTCGAGAGGAAATAGACCTGGAGATGAAACGACCAGCGTTTCATGTCCGCGTAGAAGTCCGAAAGGTATGGGTTGTCGTCCACCGATTCGAAGTGCGGCGTCCATCCAAACTCCTGGTGCAGGAGGGACGTCAGGGAGGACTTCCCGGATCCGATATTGCCGGCGATGGTGATGAACATCGATTAGTCCTGCTGCCAGCGGATATCTTCCCGGTCTTCGAAGCGATTCGCAAACCGTGCAAGAACGAAAAGAAAATCCGAAAGACGATTGATGAACCGAAGATCCAGTTCGTTGATTTCTTCAAGGGTGGACAGATGAACGATGCAGCGCTCTGCGCGACGCGCCACGGTCCGGCAGACATGCAGGCGCGCGGCGGTCTCGCCGCCGCCGGGAAGGATGAAGAAGCGGATGGGATCCAATCGCTCCTCGATCTCGTCGATACGTTTTTCCATGACGGAGACGTGACGTTCCTCGATGCGCGCGACGTCCGCGTTTTTCGTGTCAAGCGGCGTGGCGAGGTCGGCACCGAGCACGAACAGTTCGTTCTGCAGCGAGGCGATCAGCTCCGCGATTTCCCGCGGCGCGGTGACATGCGCGGCGCCGAGGAATGCGTTCAGCTCGTCGATGGTTCCGTATGCGTCTATGCGTGCGCTATCCTTGCCCACGCGCCTTCCGCCGAACAGCGCCGTCTTTCCCTGGTCTCCTGTTTTCGTGTAGATCTTCACGAGTCCTCGGATAATCGTGTCGCTGATTCGAGGGCCTGTACGACTGCATCGGGTTCGGGAAGTCCGGACCAGGTGTGGGTAACCACACCGTCACGGAGGATGAACGCACGCGGCAGGCTGCGGTAGAGAGGCCGCGCGAAGCGGGGTTCGATCGCGGCGACAGGGAAGGATGCGGCGTACTCGAACATCAGCGTCGGAAGATGCTCCGTGCCGTCGATGATCAATCCGACCGCCGAGCGCACCCGATCGCTCTGGGCGATCGTGTTCATTCTCTCCACCTGGGTACCGACGCTTTCGTCCTGGACGGTGAAGAGAAAGATCACGTGCGTGTCTTTGTTGAGATCCTTGCCGTAGAGCCCGTCGACAGGCCAGGCCGTGAAGTGCGCGCCGGGACGCAGCTGGGTGACGAAGTCATCCGCGGGAAGCTGTGGACTGAGTGCCGTGACCGCCACCGCCAGCGCCGTACCGGCGAGCGTCGCGGCTATGCGTCCCGATCCCGCGGTCTGCGGCCGCGACCAGAGCACGATCGCGGAGAAGAGCAGCGCGACGATCATCAGCAGGTCTTCGACGATCACCTGTTCGGGACCGCGGTGCACGAGATTTCCGAAGCAGCCGCAATTGTCTCCGAGTCCGATGGACATGCCGTAGAGCGTGATCCCGACAAAGAAAACCAGCAGCGCGATGGTCAGGACCGGGATGATGCGCGGGTAGATATTGAAGAATAGCCCGAATGCAAGAGTCATTTCGACGATGATCAGCGTCCATGCCGCGACATGCGAGAGTCCGGGAAGGATGCCATACATGGCGATCTGTTCCTGAAAGGCCAGCGGATCGAGCGCTTTCATGAGCGCGGCGACGATGATTACAGATCCGACCAGAATTTCCAGAATTCGAGCGGTTATGAAGAGGACGCGATTCGAGGAGAGCTGCATGTGCGGTTATTTGAGGATGTTGACGATGGCGTCTTCAATGGCGCCGGGCGGGTCGCCGATGATGCGGTCGATTTCCTTTCCATGCTGGTACACGATGACGGCCGGATAGTCATGTCCGTAGCGCTCGAGTTCCTGCGCCGGCTCGCTGCCGCCCATGGCGATGCCGATGAAGCGTGTCGAAATATTCGCGTTCTCCGCATCGCCGAGAATGCGCAGCACTCGCGGGAGTATGAGCTTGCAGGTCGAGCACCACGTCGCGAACATGACGACGATTTCCGTTTTCTTCTTGTATGTCTTGAGGAAGGAGATGGCGCTCCTCTTCGGTGCGTACTGTTTCATACGCAGCGCGTAGTCAGGACTGTGGGCAAGGATGACCGCGCGGCCCACCTCCCCGACGAGCGTCTGGCGAAGAAGCATCGCGACTTTTTTTCCCTTCACCTTGAACGTCGTCACGCCGCCCTTCAGCGCGTAGGTACCGACGTCCCTGCCCTTCGGTATCCCGTTGGTCGTCAGGAATCCGCCTTCAGCCTGCTTCAGCGCGGAACGCTCCAATGTGAACACACGCTTCCTGGACAGGTCGAGCAGCACGGGCGAGGACAATTTCTCCGAAGTCAGGATCATGAAGGGCTGATAATTGGTGGGCTGGAAAACCTGTGCCGAGATATCCAGGGCTCCGGCAACTTCCACGCCGAACTGCGCATTCTCCTCCCAGTCCTGAGACTTCGCGTCAGCGTTCACGGAGCCAAAGAAAAACACCGGAATGAACAGGAGCAGCGCTGGGGAAAATGTATTCATACGGTTAACCTCGTCCGAAAAGTTACGAAATGCACCGGGGCGGTGCAATGCAGGAAGAAGCACATGCTCGCATAAACAGGAAGTTGTGCGCCGTTGTTCCATGTGACATATTTACGGTCGCCCGCGCAATGAGAACACTCAACGACGGAACACCATCATGAACGAAATGCTCAGCACGCTGCTCGCCAGAAATCCCGCCGAAGCCGATGCCGCGGATTTCACAATGCTCGAAACGGTCTGGCAGGCGCTGCGTGAAGGCCGGCTGCGTTCGGCCATCCGTGTTGACGGCCGGTGGATCGCGAACACGGAAGTCAAGCGGGTGATCCTCTGGGCCTTTCGCGCAGGTGCGCTCTCCGACGTCGGCGTGGATCAGGTCTTCAGTTTCACGGATAAACACACCCTGCCGGTACAGCGCTTCACCGCCGCGAGCGGCAGGCGCATCGTCCCGGGGGGAAGCACGGTGCGCGACGGCGCGTACGTCGCGCCCGGCGTCATCGTCATGCCGCCTGCATACATCAATGTCGGAGCATATGTCGATGAAGACACGCTGGTAGACAGCCATGCACTCGTGGGCTCATGCGCCCAGATCGGGAAGCGTGTGCATCTGAGCGCGGGAGTTCAGATAGGCGGGGTGCTTGAACCGGTGGGCGCAGTTCCGGTCATCATCGAGGACGATGTCATG